>NZ_JAGHFM010000076.1 GCF_017888745.1 Terrisporobacter sp.
AAAATTCTATTGTTGGTTCATTGATTTTAATAATACAACTAAGTAGTCCCAAACATTTTTAATTGAAGTTATACTTACATGTTCGTTTGGAGTGTGAACTTCAAACATATCTGGTCCCATAGAAATTGCTTCAGCACCATCCATTTTATCAAGTAATAGACCACACTCTAATCCTGCATGTATTGCAGTTATAATTGGTTTTTTACCTGTTAATTTTTCATAAACATCTACGCATATTTCTTCTAATTTAGATCCTTTTGCATATTCCCAAGCAGGATATGGAGCGTGAATTTCAAATTTAGCTGAAACAGCGTCACAAAGTAATTTAGTTTTATCGTTTATAGCATCTCTTAAAGTAGATACAGAGCTTCTAACAGTACTTTCGAAAGTCATTTTATCTTCAGAAGTTATTACTACACCTAAATTAGTAGAGCTTTCTACTAAGCCTTCTATATCCATACTAACAGTTTGTATTCCATTTGGAATTAAGTTTAGTAATTGTACAGCTTTAACTTTACACTCAGTAGTAAGAACTTTATCTGTAGAAGATGGCAATAATTCTATTTTTAGTCCTGGATCTGAAGTTTTAAATTCATTTTTTAATATACATTCTACAGTTGTTAAATTATTTTTAAGAGTATCAACATCATCTTTGTTAACAACTATTTTAGCTTCACATTCACGAGGAATTGCATTACTTTTTGATCCACCATTAACTTCTACTAAATCAAAATCAACACCAAGTAAATTTAATATTCTACCCATTACTATATTTGAGTTAGCTCTTTGTTTTACTATATCCATTCCTGAATGTCCACCAAGTAGACCTTTTACTTCAACTAAAAAAGTCTCCTTATCTTCTTCTATATTTTTATATTCAAGAGGTAAAGTTACAAGAGATCTATTTCCACCAGCACAGCTTACTAATATATAACCTTCTTCTTCTGAATCTAAGTTGATTATATATTTACCTTTTAATAAACTACCATCTAATCCACCTGCGCCAGTCATACCAGCTTCTTCATCAGATGTAATTAATACCTCTAATGATGGATGCTCTAAATCATTTGAAGCTAATACAGCCATACTCATAGCAACAGCTATACCGTTATCTGCACCAAGAGTTGTTCCATTAGCATAAATCATATCATCTATAACTCTAAGCTCTATAGGATCTTTTTCAAAATCATGATCCACATCTTTGTTTTTTTCACAAACCATATCCATATGACCTTGTAATATAACACCAGGACAGTTTTCATATCCTTTAGTAGCAGGTTTTCTTATTAAGATATTAAGATATTCATCTTGTATAACTTCTAGGTTTAAATCTTTAGCGAACTTGTATAAGAAATCACTGATTTGTTTTTCTTTACCTGAACCTCTAGGTATTTGAGATATTTGTTCAAAATAATTAAATACTAATGATGGGTTTAAACCATTTAATACATTTGTCATAATAAATCCCCTTCCTTTTTTATCCGATTAAAATTAAAATTTAAGTTAATAATGTAAATAACTTACTTTTGCTAAATAAAAACTACAATATATGATAAAATATAATATGTTAATGACTTGAGTTATTACTTAGCATATAAGTAGTATAATACATTTTTATTAAAAAAAACTATATATGAGGAAAATATTTGTACAATTTACATAAATAAGATAATTATAAAGAGGAGGAAATATGGATAGCAGATCATTAAAAGTTTTAGAATTCAATAAAGTTATTAATTTATTATCAGAAAAAGCCTCATCTTCTTTAGGTTTAAAATATATTGAAAAATTAATACCAAGCTCTGATTATGAAGAAGTCAGAGATATGTTAGAAGAGACCAGTGAAGCTCAAGGTATTCTTGTAAAAAGAGGACATGTTAACTTAGCTGGCATACAAGACATATCTGATAGTGTAAAAAGAGCGGAAATAGGGGCTGTATTAGATCCAGGAAGCTTACTTAAAATATCAGATACATTAAGAGCGGCCAGAATATTAAAAAGAAGTCTATCTACTAGTGAAGAAGAAGATTTTAATTATCCAATAATTCAAGGTTTATCAAATTCATTATATACATATAAAGATATTGAAGATGAGATAAGTAATGCAATTGTAAGTGAAGTAGAAATATCAGATAATGCATCTCCAGCATTAAAAAGCATAAGAAGAAGAATTCTACAAAAGAATCAATCTATAAGATCTAAATTAAATTCTATAATATCTTCAACTACATATCAAAAGTACTTACAAGATGCTATTATATCAGTTAGAGGGGATAGATTTGTTGTACCAGTTAAAGCAGAGTATAGATCTCAAGTAACAGGTATTATACATGATCAAAGTTCATCTGGAGCTACATTATTTATAGAACCTATGAGTATAGTTGAAATGAATAATGAACTTAGAAAATTAAAATTAGATGAACAGGAAGAAATAGAAAGAATTTTAAGCGAACTTACTAAATTAGTAGGTGAAGTTGCAAGTGATATATTATCAAATCAAGAGATACTTGGTAAATTAGACTTTGCTTTTGCAAAAGGTAAATTATCTATAGATATGAAAGGTATAGAACCTGTATTAAATGAAGAAAAACATATGAATATAAAAAATGGAAGGCATCCATTATTAGATAGCAATAAAGTAGTGCCTAATAATATTTATTTAGGAGAAGATTTTGATACTTTAGTTATAACTGGTCCTAATACAGGTGGTAAGACTGTAACTATAAAAACAGTAGGCTTATTTTCATTAATGACTCAAAGTGGTCTTCATATACCAGCTGACTATGGAAGTAGTATGTGTGTATATGATAATGTATTTGCTGATATAGGTGATGAACAAAGTATAGAGCAAAGTTTATCTACTTTCTCATCTCATATGACAAAAATAGTTGGAATACTAAATAATGTAACTAGTGAATCTTTAGTAATATTTGATGAACTAGGAGCTGGTACTGATCCAGTTGAAGGTGCAGCTCTTGCAATAGCCATACTAGAAGATGTAAATATGGCTGGAGCAAAATGTATAGCGACTACTCATTATAGTGAATTAAAAAATTATGCCCTTACAAAAGATAGAGTAGAAAATGCTGCTGTTGAGTTTGATGTTAACACATTAAGTCCTACATATAAGTTACTTATAGGTGTTCCAGGAAAGTCAAATGCTTTTGAAATATCAAGAAAGTTAGGATTAAGAGACTATATAATTGATAGAGCAAAAGAGTTTATAAATACAGAAAACATAGAATTAGAAGATGTACTTCAAAATGTTGAAAAGAATAGAATAAAAGCAAACCAAGAAAGAGAAGAAGCAGAAAAACTTAAATCAGAAATTGAGGAAATAAAAGCTGAATACGAAAGAAAGCTTGAAAAGCTATCTCTTCAAAGAGAGAAAATGTTAGAAAAAGCTAAATCTGAGGCATTTAGTATAACAAGACAAGCCAAAGAAGAAGCTGATAATATTGTTAAAGAGCTTAGAAGTATGGAAATGGAGATGGCTTCTAAGGAAAAAAATAAAAAAATAGAAGCATTGAGAAAAGAATTAGCAGATTCTATGGGTAATTTACAACCATCAGTAAAAAGTATGATAGTTCCAAAGGTTTCAAATAAAGAAATAAAAGATTTAAAACCTGGTGATGAAGTTAAAGTTATAACCTTAAATCAAGATGGTAGTGTAGTTTCTGTAGATAAAAAGAAAAAGGAAGCAGTTGTACAAATAGGTATTATGAAAATGACTCTTCCATTTAAGGCTCTTCAAATTGCTCAAAAAGACAAAAAATCTATTGTGACTAAATCTACTAGAAAAATTATAAGTTCTAAATCAGGAAGGGTAAAAAGTGAAGTTGATTTAAGAGGGATGAATTTAGAAGAGGCTATTATGGAAGTTGATAAGTACTTAGATGATGCTTGTGTAGCAGGACTTGAAACTGTTACAATAATACATGGTGTAGGTACTGGAGTACTTAAAAAAGGACTTCAAGATGTTTTAAAAAGAAATAAACATGTTAAATCCCAAAGACCTGGAGAATATGGAGAAGGTGGAATGGGAGTAACCATTGTTCAAATGAAATAAATAATTAATTAAGGAGATGGATTGAGTTGTTAGTAGTTTCTGCTTGTTTAGTTGGAGTAAACTGTAAATATAATGGCGAAAATAATGATAATGAAAAAGTAAAAGAATTTTTAAAAGATAAAGAATATATTGTTGTTTGCCCAGAGCAACTAGGAGGATTAACTACTCCAAGAGATCCATCAGAAATAAATATAAAAGATGGAAAAGAAGTTTTGCATGGTGAAAGTAAAGTAATATCATGTAAAAATATTGATGTAACAGATAATTTTATTAAAGGAGCAAGAGAAAGCTTAAAAATTGCACAGATGTTTAATTGTAATAAGGCTTTACTTAAAGAAGGAAGCCCTTCTTGTGGATGTAACTTTATTTATGATGGAACTTTTTCAGGAAACAAAATTTCAGGAAAAGGAGTAACTGCTGCTTTATTTAATGAAAATAATATAGAAGTTTTTAGTGAAAAAGAGTTATAATATATATTTGAAACGATAAGTATATCAATATCTTGAAAAAATATAAAAATTAATTTAACATAGAAGAATAATGATGTAGAGAGGAGACAATAATGCAAGATTTTAAAGTGGCAATAGCTAATTGCCTTAAAGAAAAGATTGAAGATTTAACATTAGAAGAAATATTAGCACTAATAGAAGTGCCACCTAATAAAGAGATGGGGGATTATGCATTTCCTTGCTTTAAATTAGCGAAAGTATTTAGAAAAGCTCCAAATATGATAGCTCAAGAATTAGCAGAAAGTATAGAAGCTAATGGTGGAATATCTAAAGTTATGCCACTTGGTGGATATGTGAACTTCTTTGTAAATAAGTCTCAATTAGCTGAGACAGTTATAAAAGACGTATTAACTAAAAAAGAAAAATACGGACATAGCGATTTAGGACAAGATAAAGCAGTAGTAATAGATTTCTCATCTCCTAACATAGCTAAGCCTTTCCATATAGGACATATAAGAACTACTGTTATAGGTAATGCTTTATATAAAATATATGATTCTCAAGGATATAATGTTGTAAGAGTGAATCACTTAGGGGATTATGGAACTCAATTTGGTAAACTTATAGTTGCCTTCAAACTTTGGGGTAACAAGGAAGCTGTAGAAGCTAATCCAATACCAGAATTATTAAAATTATACATACAATTCCATGATGAAGCTGAGAAAAAACCAGAAATGGAAGATGAAGCTAGAGCTTGGTTTACAAAATTAGAAAACGGAGATCCAGAAGCTAAAGAATTATGGCAATGGTTTAGAGATGAAAGTTTAAAAGAATTTGCTAGAGTATATGACCTATTAGATATAGAATTTGATTCATATGCAGGTGAAAGTTTCTATTCAGATAAAATGGATACTGTTATAGAGCAAATAAAAGAAAAAGGATTATTAATAGAGTCTCAAGGAACAAATGTTGTTGACTTAGAAGAATTTAATATGCCACCAGCTCTTATAACAAAAAATGATGGTTCAACATTATACATGACTAGAGATTTAGCAGCAGCTATTTATAGAAAAAATACTTATGATTTTGAAAAATGTATATATGTAGTTGGTTCACAACAAAGCTTACATTTCCAACAATTATTCAAGGTGTTAGAACTTATGGGATTTGAATGGTCAAAAGATTTAATACATGTTCCATTTGGTATGGTTGCTTTAGAAGAAGGAACTATGTCTACAAGAAAAGGTAGAGTAGTATTCTTAGAAGATGTTTTAAAACAAGCTATAGAAAAAACAAAAGAAACTGTTCTTTCTAAAAATCCAAATGCTAAAAATGTAGATGAAATATCTAAACAAGTTGGTGTTGGAGCTGTAGTATTCCAAGAACTATCAAATAGCAGAATAAAAGACTACACATTCTCATGGGAAAGAACTTTAAGTTTCGAGGGTGAAACAGGACCATATGTTCAATATACTCATGCTAGATGTTGTGCAGTTTTAAGAAAAGCCAATGAAGAAGTTACTACAGATATAAACTATGATTTATTATCTGATGGTGATGCAGCAGAAGTATTAAAAGTAATCGGATCATTTAATAAAAGTATAGTTTCTGCAATGAGAAGAAACGAGCCACATATAGTTACAAGATTCGTACTAGACTTAGCTCAAGCATTTAATAAATTCTATCATGATAACCCAATAATAGTTGAAGATGTAGAATTAAGAAAAGCTAGACTTGCTTTAGTTGCAGTTACAAGACAAACTCTAGAAAATGGTCTTAGAATATTAGGAATGCATTCTCCAGAAAGAATGTAGAAAATGGCAGCTTTAAAAGCTGCTATTTTTTAGATTATAAGGAAATTATCTATTATTTAGTTTTGATAAGAGGTAATTTGCTGGGCTTGAATATAAGATAAAATATTTGATTAAAATATTTATAAAGGAGTTAATTTATGAAAGAACGTTTAATAAGAAATTCTTATCTAAATTCCTTTAATATTAATGAAGAAGATAATGGATTAAAAGGTTTAATCGTTATAAATACTAAGTGCTTAATAGATGATAAGACACAAAGATATGTATATATAGATAATAATCGTTTGAGAGATGAATTAATATATTATAATTTTTATGGAATTAAGCCAGAGTATGATGATATACTAAATATTCTACTTCCTTTAATACTTGCAAACACAAATATAAAAAAAAGTGAAGATGAAGTAGTAGGTTTAATTCAAAAATATGTAAAGTATCTTAAAAAAGAAAATTACTTATTTGAATATATTATTGGAGCAGTTATTTATAATGCTTTGATACATAATTTAATAGATAATAAAAATATTGAATATAATGACTTACTTCAAGGCTTGAAAGAGAAAATTATAGGATTTTCCATTGAATTAGAAAAAACTAATATGATAAAATTCCAAATGGCTAGAATAAGTGCTATACAGACTATAGATAATTATATTGACATGAAAATTCATGATTATGAAGATGGTAAAATTATAATAAACTTACTGAATGCTATTTATGATATATATATTGAAGAAAGAATGGAGAATAATCAGGGAATTTTAAGTATAAAAAAATCTATATTATCCATATTAGGTGAAGAAGTAAATTTAAATATAGATAATATAGATTTTATTGAATCTATGTCCCATTACATAGTAAAAATAAGAAATTATATGATAAATAAAAAATTATATAATTTAAATTCAGACCCAAGAAGCTTAATAAAATATAATAAAAATGATATTGTTCTAGACCCTATATTAAATAAGATAAATATTATATCTAAAGAATTAAAGGACAATATACTTTATATTAAAATTAAAGCTAAATCAGGTGAATATAATTTCATGTTTAAAAAAGCATAGATTTTAACTATTATTTTCTAAATACTCTAGAAACTCATTTTCAGTTGTTTCTGTTAAAAAACATAACTCTTTTACGATGTTATTTTTTAAGTTTAGAAATTCTTCAATATTAGCATTTTGTCCAGTATACTCTAATGCCTTGATTATTAATAGTAAGTCTCTTTTTGATAAATCATTTATGGATACTTGATCAATAGATTCCATACAAATACATCCTTTCTAACAGTTGATTTTATATTATAAGTTTGAAATATTTACCTTACATATATTATTTTAACTTAAAAAGTATGTAGAACATAGTATAAATTTAAAAAGGAGTGAAATATTTGAAAATATTATTAACTACACTAAATTCGAAGTTTATTCACACGAATTTAGCAATAAGATATTTAAGAGAGAGTGTAAAAGATTTAATTGATGTAGATGTAAGAGAGTATACAATTAACAATCAATTAGATTACATTTTAAAAGATATATACAAAAATAATTATGATGTAGTATTTTTCTCTACATACATATGGAATATTTATGACATAGTTAAACTATGTGATAACCTAAAAAAAGTTAAACCGGAAATTAAGATAGGCTTAGGTGGCCCTGAGGTTACATATGATAGCCAAAATGCTATGGAACAATATGAATTTTTAGATTATATACTATGTGGTGAAGGTGAATTAGTATTTAGAAGTTTAGTGGAGTATTTTTTAGGAAACAAAAACATAGAGGACATTAAAGGTATTGCATATAGAAAAGATGGCCAAATAATAATTAATGAAGAAATGGAATTATTACAGAACTTAGATGAAATACCAAGTCCGTATGAAAATCTTGATATAAAAGAATATGAAAATAGAATTGTTTATTATGAAACATCAAGAGGATGTCCGTTTAATTGTCAATATTGTTTATCTTCGGCAATAAAAGGTCTTAGATATTTTAGTGCTGATAGGGTAAAAAGAGATTTGAAAAATTTAATAGATGCAAGGGTATCACAAATTAAATTTATAGATAGGACTTTTAATGCAAATAAAAAATTTGCTAAAGAAATCATGGAATTCTTAATGGAAAATGATAACGGATATACTACATATCATTTCGAAGTTACGGCACATTTATTAGATGATGATATGCTATCATTTTTAAAAAACTGCAAAGAAGGTTTATTCCAATTTGAAATAGGAGTACAAAGTACAAATCAGAAAACACTTGATGCAGTGGGAAGAAGAGATAATTTTGAGAAATTATCTTATGTTGTAAAAACTATAAAATCATATAGAAACATACATCAACATTTAGATTTAATAGCAGGTCTTCCTTATGAAGGTTATGAAAGATTCCAACAATCTTTCAATGATGTATTTAATCTTGGTATAGAGCAATTGCAACTAGGGTTCCTTAAAATGATAAAAGGAACAGGCATGAGATATAGTGCTGATAAATATGGATATAGATTTAAAGATTATGCTCCATATGAAATATTATTCAATGATTTTATAAGTTATGATGAAATTTTAAAAATAAAAGATATAGAAGAAATCTTAGAAACTTATTATAATTCTAATAATTTCCCATTATCTTTAGAATATATAATCAAAAATTATTATATTGAAAGTCCGTTTAAATTCTTCGAAAAATTTGCTACTTATTTTGAAGAAAAAGGATATTTCCATATGGCTCAAGGTAAAAATCAATTGTATAAAATACTATTAGATTTTTATTGTGAGAATATAAATGAGAACAATGAATTATTTAATGAAATTTTGAAATATGATTATTTATCTTTAGGAAAAATATCAACTGTTCCAGCAATATTTGATAAGATAGAAATAAATAATTTTAAAAGTAAATGTCATGACTTTTTACATGATGAAGATAATTTAAAGACATATTTACCTAATTTTGTTGATATACCGACGAAATATATGCTTAAATATATTCATTTCGAACCTTTCAAATATGATATTTTAAAATTAAAAGAAAATATTCATGAAAATTTAGATAAAGAACAGACTGTAATATTATTTGATTACAACACTAATAAAATATTTGATAAGTCAAAAACTTATACTGTAAAGGTGGGAGAAGAAGATGAAGTTCAAGATAGATAAATATTTACTTAGAAAAACTGAAGAACTAGCATTTATAACTATTAAAAGAAATGGAGAATTCAGTTTAGAAGGATATGAAGTTCCAAAAGAAGGACTAAATGTACCTATAAAGAATGAAGTTCTTGTAAAAGGAATAAAAGAAAAAACTGCACAAGATGGAATTAACTCTATATCTATTGCAGATGCAATGATATATATAATAGGTATAGATCCAGAATTTAAATATAATGAAGAATATAAAAAATTCTTGTTTGCCTTAGAAAAGAAAGTTAACTTTAATGTAAGATCTTATGCAGGTTATATGTCTAGAAAATATTTTGAAATGGGAGAAAGTACAGATTCATTAATATACATTAAGGCATTAATAACACTATACCCAGATGATATAGAAGGACTTTATAATTATGCGATTGTATGTCAAGAAGTAGCTACATTACACCAAAAAGATGGTGATGTGAAAGCAATGAATGCTTTCTTATTAGAAGCAGGAGAAAAATTAGAAAAGATCATTAATATGGATGGAGATTTTGCTCTTGCATATTATCACTTAGGATACCACTATTATAATCAAAGTCAATTCATTAAGGCTAAAGTAATATGGGAAGAGGCAATGAGATTAGGCCTTGATGAAGATATAATGGCAGAAATTCAAGAAAATATAGGAAAAATGGATTTTAAAGTACAATATGAAGAAGGATATTCTTTAGTTTTTCAAGGAAAGTTTGAACAAGGTCTTGAAAAATTATTGCCATTAGAAGAAGAACATAGTGATTGGTGGAATTTATTATTTATAATAGGTATAGCCTATAAAAATATGGGTGAAATAGATAAAGCTATGTTATATTTTGAAAAAATATTAATAATAAGACCAGAACAAGTAGATACTTTAGTAGAACTTGCATTATGTGAAGCATCTTCATTTAATATGAATAGATGTGTAGAACTTTTAGAGCAAGCAGCTAAATTAAAAGAAGATCCAGAAATACTTTGTAATTTAGGTATGGCTTATTTAAATACTGGAGATATAGATGATGCTATTTATTATATAGAAAGAGCATATGAACTCAATCCAGAAGATGAAGTAACAATATCATGTATGAGAGAATTAGATAAATATAGAGTAAACTAAATAAACATTTAACCACAAGATTAATTAAAAAGTTATATCTTGTGGTTTTTTATAGATAAATTTAATTTATATAAGAAATAAGGTATTGTAGGATAATCATTCTATAAAAGAAAGTAAAAAAAGAATGATTACAAATTACATATTTAAAATATAAACAGGTATACAATTTGAATAATATATTATATAATTTAAGTAAAGTAATTAAATAGTAATTATTGGAAAATAAATTGCTTAAAAAAATAAGTCTAATCATAATAAAAGCTAATCTAATTAAAAATCGACATAAAATTTCAAGATATTCATAAAAAATTTTACTAAATATTATAGACACTATGCATTTAATAATTGCATGAATATGCATAAGTTTGTCTAATATTGTGAAAAAATTAATTTTTTTGAATAAAAACTAATCGCTAATTTTCCATGAGTTTCGTTCATGATATATTTTTATAAATATATTGAAATATATAAACAAGGCATCTTTTTGTTATTTCAAAAATAGGGTTAAAAAATTACAAAGAGGGGAAAAAGAATATGGAAAAAAAAGATATTAACATTCTTGAACAAATGCAAAACATGACTGTTGATATGAACAGTAAAGTTATGCTTGAAAAGGCTGAAAAAGATGGCGTTGAAACAATGTATAAAAGAAAATTAGGCTATAAAGTACAATGTGGATTTGGTCTTCAAGGTGTATGTTGTAGAAACTGTGGAATGGGTCCTTGTAGAATAAGTCCTAAGACTCCAAGAGGACTTTGTGGTGCTGATGAACATACTATAGTTGGTAGAAATTTTGCTAGAATGTGTGCTGCAGGTACTGCTGCCCATTCAGATCATGCTAGAGATATAGCTCATACTTTAGCTTTAACTACTCCTGGTGGAGACTACCAAGTTAAAGAACCGCAAAAATTAATAGAATTTGCTAAATTTATGGATGTTGATACTGAAGGTAAAGATATATATGAATTAGCTCATGAGGTAGCAGAAGTCTGTCTAATGGAGTTTGGTAAACCATTTGGTGTATCAAAATTATTAAAGAGAGCTCCAAAAGTAAGACAAGAATTATGGCATAAACTTGGCATAGAGCCAAGAGCAATAGATAGAGAAATAGCAACAGTAATGCACTCTACTCATGTAGGATGTACATCTGATTTAGATTCTTTAATTCATATGGCTATGAGATGTTCTATGGCAGATGGATGGGCAGGATCTATGATAGGAACAATGCTTTCTGATGTATTATTTGGTACTCCAAAACCAGTTCATACAGAAGCTAACTTAAATGTACTAGCAGGAAATAACGTTAATATAATTCTTCATGGACATGAACCAACATTATCTGAAATGATAGTTGCGGCTTCTGAATTACCTGAGATGCAAGAACTAGCTAAAGAAGTAGGGGCTGATGGAATAACTCTATCAGGTATATGCTGTACAGGTAATGAGTTAACTATGAGACACGGTGTTAAAATAGCTGGTGACTTCCATCAACAAGAATTAGCTATAATAACAGGTGCTGTTGAAGCTATGATAGTTGATGTTCAATGTATATTCCCAGCATTAGCCGACTTAGCTAAACATTATCATACTAAATTTATAACTACATCTCCAAAAGCTAGAATCACTGGTTCTACATACATGGAGTTCCACGAAGATACTGCTATGGAAGATGCTAAAACAATAGTAAGAGAAGCTATATTAAACTTCAAAAATAGAGATGAATCTAAAGTTTTAGTTCCAGATCTAAAATCAGAGGGTGTAGTTGGATATGCTGAAGAAGCTATAGTTGGTCAATTGAATAATGTTGTTAATACTCAAATAGATGAGATGGATACATTAAAACCATTAGTTGATGTTCTTGCATCTGGTGTAATAAGAGGTGTTGTTGGTGTTGTTGGATGTAACAATGCTAAAACTCCATCTAACCATAATCACTTAACAATAATAAAAGAGTTAATAAAAAATGATTTCTTAGTTGTTACTACAGGATGTGGTGCTTCTGCAGCTTGTAAGAATGGTTTAATGTTAAAAGAAAATGCTCCTAAATATGCAGGAAAAGGTTTAGCAACAGTTTGTGAATTAGTTGATATACCTCCAGTAATTCACTTAGGATCTTGTGTTGATAACTCTCGTATATTAAACGTATGTTCATTAGTTGCAAATGCATGTGATATGGATATAAGTGATTTACCAGTTGCAGGATGTGCTCCAGAGTGGATGTCAGAAAAAGCTGTAGCAATAGGAACTTATGTTGTTGCTTCAGGTATAGATACTTTCTTAGGTGTTATGCCTCCAGTTACAGGTTCTTCTAGAGCTGTTGAATTATTATGTGGTGGATTAAAAGATCAAGTAGGAGCTTGCTTCTTTGTTAACGAAGATCCAGTAGAGTTAGCTAAGATGATAATGGATGATATAGAATCTAAACGTCCACATTTCGAAGAATTATATCAAGAAAAAGTTTTAAATAAACGTTTAGCAGAAGCTTAAAAATAAGTATTTTTAAATAAAATAATTTTAATAATTAGAAGTTAGTCTATTATTAATAATTATAATAATAGACTAACTATGGATATATATTAGAAAAGTAAGAAAAGTTCATTTTTTAGTTACTTTAAAGACGATAGATTAAAGACGGGAGATGAGTGGGAAAATGAAAATTGCTATAACAGGAAAAGGTGGAGTAGGAAAAACAACTTTTGCTTCAATGATTTCAAGAATATTCGCAGATGAAGGATTTAGAGTAGTAGCTGTAGATGCAGATCCAGATGCTAATTTAGGGTTAGCATTAGGTTTTCCTAAGGATGTTTATGAATCAATTGTACCAATATCAGAAATGAAGAAATTAGTATCAGAAAGAACTGCTACTAGTGAAGGTACATTTAATAAAATGTTTAAACTAAATCCAAAGGTGGATGATATTCCAGAAAAATATTGCAAAGAACATAATGGTGTAGGACTACTTACGCTAGGTACAGTTGATACAGGTGGTTCAGGATGTGTTTGTCCAGAACATGTATTGTTAAAAAGATTATGTTCACATCTGATATTACAAAACAACGATGTTGTTGTAATGGATATGGAAGCTGGAATAGAGCATTTAGGAAGAGGTACTGCTCAAGGTGTAGATGCATTTATAGTAGTAGTAGAGCCAGGAGAAAGAAGCTTACAAACTTATAGAAAAGTTAAAAAGCTAGGTAGTGATATTGGTGTAAAAAAAGTATACGTTGTTGGAAATAAAATGAGGGATGATAATGATATTGAGTTTATAAAAAGTAATCTTGAAGATGGTGAAGCTTTAGGATTCATTCATTATAATCAACAAGTAATTGATTCTGATAGATCCAATCAATCTCCTTACGATATAAGTGAAGCAACTAGAAAAGAAATAAAAGATATTAAAGAAAGACTAGTTGAGATTAAAAAGCATAACAGTTAATTAACTTTTATAAAAGATATAAACATTTAAATAGTGTTTAAATAAAAACTGTGGGAGGAATAGTTATGGGATTCAAATCAGATATTGAGATTGCTCAAGAGGCAAAACCTCAAGATATTAGAGAGATAGGTAAAAAGTTAGGATTAACAGAAGATGATTTAGAGTTATATGGAAAATATAAAGCTAAAGTTGATTACAATTTACTTAAAAAAGATACTGGTAAAAAAGCTAAGTTAATTTTAACTACAGCTATCAACCCAACTCCAGCTGGAGAAGGTAAAACTACAACTACTATAGGTGTAGCTGATGGTTTACAAAAATTAGGTAAAAATGTTCTTGTTGCATTAAGAGAACCTTCTTTAGGTCCAGTATTTGGTATAAAAGGTGGAGCAGCAGGTGGTGGATATGCTCAAGTTGTTCCAATGGAAGATATAAACTTACATTTCACAGGTGATTTCCATGCTATAGGTGCTGCAAATAACTTATTAGCTGCAATGATAGACAATCATATTCATCAAGGTAATGATCTTGGAATAGATATTAGAACTATAACTTGGAGAAGATGCGTTGACATGAATGATAGACAATTAAGAAACGTAGTTGATGGACTAGGTGCAAGAGCTGATGGTGTTGTAAGGGAAGATGGATTTGATATAACAGTTGCTTCAGAAGTTATGGCTGCTTTTTGTTTAGCAAGTGATATTGTTGACTTAAAAGCTAGATTAGGAAGAATCGTTATTGGTTACAACTATGAAGGTAAACCAGTTACAGCTGAACAATTAAAAGCTAATGGTGCAATGGCTGCTCTATTAAAAGATGCTCTGAAACCAAACCTAGTACAAACATTAGAAGGAACACCGGCATTTGTTCATGGTGGACCATTCGCAAATATAGCTCATGGATGTAACTCTGTTATAGCTACAAGAATGGCAATGCATTTTGCAGACTATGTAGTAACTGAGGGAGGATTTGGTGCTGATCTTGGTGCTGAAAAATTCTTAGATATAAAATGTAGAATGGCTAACTTAAAACCAGATGCAGTTATAATAGTAGCTACAGTTAGAGCTCTTAAATATAACGGTGGAGTTCCAAAAGATCAATTAAATGAAGAAAATCTAGTAGCACTAGAAGCAGGTATTCCAAACCTATTAAAACATGTTGAAAATATAACTCAAGTTTATAAATTACCAGCAGTAGTTGCTATAAATGAATTCCCAACTGATACTCAAGCGGAAGTTGAATTAGTTAAAACTAAGTGTAAAGAATTAGGTGTTAATGTTGCTTTATCTCAAGTATGGGCTAAAGGTGGAGAAGGTGGAGTAGAACTTGCTGAAGAAGTATTAAGACTTTGCGAGCAAGAAAATGACTTCCAATTCTGTTATGAAGATGATTTAACATTAGCTGAAAAAATAGAAGCAATATCTACTAAGATATATGGAGCTGATGGTGTAGAATTTACTCCACAAGCAAAAAAAGAATTAGATAGATTAGAAAGTTTAGGATTTGGAAATATGCCAGTATGTATGGCTAAGACTCAATATTCTTTAACTGATGATTTAACTAAATTAGGTAGACCAACAGGGTTTAAAATTACAGTAAGACAAGTAACAGTTTCTGCTGGTGCAGGATTTGTTGTTGCACTTACTGGCCAAATAATGAAGATGCCAGGTCTTCCAAAACGTCCAGCTGCTGAAAGAATAGATGTTGATGAAAATGGAGTAATTTCAGGATTATTCTAGGATTATAAATAAAAATAATTATAAGCAATATATACAATGAAGTAGTACACAATTTTTAATTGTGTACTACCTTCGAATTAACCTTGAATAATTTAAGGAGGCATTAATTAGATGGAAAAAATAGCAGAAAAAAGTTGTATTGATTTTATAGAAGTATTAGCTTCTAAAGCTGCTGTACCAGGAGGTGGAGGAGCTGCTGCATTAGCAGGTGCAATAGGGATGGCATTAGGTAGTATGGTTTGTAACTTAACTACAGGAAAGAAAAAATATGCACAATACGAAGAAGCTATACAAGAAATTCTAGTTAAAGCAGCAAAATTACAGGAAGAACTATTATCTATGATTGATAAAGATGCAGAAGGATTTTATCCGTTATCAAAAGCTTACGGGCTTCCTACATCTACAGAAGAAGAAAAACAATATAAGGCTGAAACTATGGAAAAATGTTTAAAAGTTGCATGTGAAGTTCCTATGAATATAGTAAGATTATGTTTCGATTCAATAAAATTACATGAAGAATTAGTTGATAAAGGATCAAAACTAGCTATAAGTGATGTTGGATGTGGTGTTCAATGTTTAAGAGCAGCGATTTTATCTGGTCAATTAAATGTAATAATAAATGTAAACTCTATGAAAGATAGAGAATATGCAGAACAAATAGAAAAAGAATGTAATGAATTAGTTCAAGATGGTGTTAAAATTTGCGATGAAGTATACCAAAAAGTATTGGTTGCTTTAGGATAATAAGAATATTGAAAATAATTTATTTTAAAAATATACTATAAGATTTACGATTATAATATATTTTTATACAAAATAATTTATATAATAACGATGAAAATTAGATAAGTATATAATTATATAAAAGACTATACGTAAAATAATCTTTTGTGTGTGGGAGGCGAATAAATAGTGGGTGAAATAATAAAAGGTAAACCAGTAGGCGATGCAATAAGTGAAGTTCTTAAAGGTGAATGCGAAGAATTAGTTAAAGATGGTATTCAACCTAAATTAGCTATTTTAAGAGTAGGTGCTAAAGCTAATGACTTATCTTATGAAAAAGGTGCTCTTAAAAAATGTGAAGCTATAGGAATTCAAACAGAAGTTACTGAGCTACCAGATGGTACAACTCAAGAACAATATATAGAAACATTACAAAAATTAAATGATGATTCTTCAGTACATGGTATATTAACTTTTAGACCATTACCAGAAGGAATAGATGAAGAAGTAATCAAAAATATTATAGCACCTGAAAAAGATGTAGACTGCTTTAGTCCAATGAATACTGCAAAGCTTATGGAAGGAGATAAAACTGGATTCCCTCCATGTACTCCTACAGCAGTAGTTGAAATATTAAAATACTATAATGTTCCTTTAAAAGGAGCAAATGTAGTTGTATTAGGTAGATCAATGGTTGTTGGTAAGCCAGTATCAATGTTATTACTTGGTGAAAATGCTACTGTTACAATTTGTCACTCAAAAACTAAAGATTTACCAAAGGTATGTGCGGATGCTGATGTATTAGTAGCTGGTGTTGGTAGAGCTAGAATGGTTACATCTGACTACATAAAAGAAGGGGCTGTAGTTATAGATGTTGGTATTAATGCAAAGCCAGAAGGCGGAGGAATTTGTGGAGATGTTGATACAGATGATGTTGTTGGAAAAGCATCAATGGTTACTCCAGTTCCAGCAGGTGTTGGTTCAGTTACAACATCTATACTTGCTAAACATGTAATTAAAGCATGTAAACAACAAAATAATAAATAATCAGGGGTAGGATACTTAGATTATGTATATAAGATAGTTAAAACTTTGGGGGGAAAATAACTATGGTAATATCTGATAGAAAACCAATGGAAGAAATACTAGGCTTTTTAAAAGATGCTAAAAAAGTTATATTAGTAGGATGTAATCAATGTGCTGCTGCTAGTAAAACTGGTGGAGAACCTGAAATTCAAGAAATGAAAGATTTATTGGAAGCAGAAGGTAAAGAAGTATTAGGATATTTACTTCCAGATACAGCTTGTAACTTATTATTAGGTAAAAAAGAAATGAAATCTCTAAAAAGTGAGTTGAAAGAAGCTGATGCAATATTATCATTAGCTTGCGGAGATGGAACTCAAACTATTGTTAAAAATATTAAAAAACAAAATATTCCTGTTTATCCAGCAAATAATACTTTATTTATAGGTGAGGTAGAGAGAGTTGGCCAATTCGAAGAAGCTTGCAAGGCATGTGGAGAATGTGAACTTGGATGGACTGGGGGAATTTGTCCAGTTACTATGTGTGCTAAAGGCTTAATCAATGGTGCATGTGGTGGAGCAAAAAATGGAAAATGTGAAGTTAGCCCAGATAATGATTGCGCATGGGTAATGATTTATGAAAGACTTAAAAGCTTAGGTCAACTAGATAATTTAATGGAGGTTAGAGCTCCAAAAGATTATTCTAAACAACTTAATCCAAGAAGACATAATGCAAATAAAAAAGCAGAGGCAGAAGCTTAAGAAGTAATAAGTTAATAAAGGGGGATTATTTTCATGAGTAAGTTACAAGAAGCATTGGAAAGAGGAGAATTTGCCGTAACTGCAGAGATGGCACCACCAAAAGGTACAGATCTTTCTCATTTGCTAGAATGTGCAAAATTATGTGTAGGAAGGGTACATGCTGCAAACGTAACAGATTTCCAATCAGCTGTAATGAGAGCTACTTCTCTGGCAACATGTAAGTTATTAAAGGATATCGGATTAGAACCAGTAATACAAATGACTGGTAGAGACAGAAATAGAATTGCTATAGAAGGTGAAATGCTTTCTGCGGGAGTGTTCGGTATAGAAAACTTATTAGCATTAACAGGTGACCACACTAGTGTAGGTGACCATCCACAAGCTAAGCCAGTATTTGATTTAGATTCTGTAAGTATACTAAAAACAGCTTCTACATTAAATAGTGGAGTAGATAGTGTAGGATTAGAATTAAAAGGAAATACTAATTTCTTCTTAGGAGCTTGTGTTACACCTGAATACGATCCTATAGAAGTGCAATTACTAAAAATGCAAAAGAAAATAAATGCTGGAGCTAAGTTCTTCCAAACTCAAGCAGTTTATGATATAGATCATATGAGAAAATTTAGAGAACTTACTAAAGATATGGATTGTAAAATTTTAGCTGGTATAGTTCCTCTAAAATCACCAGGAATGGCTAAATTTATGACAGCTAATGTACCAGGTATATTTGTTCCTGATGAGCAAATAGAAAGATTAAAAGCAGCTGGTAAAGGAAATTATGTACAAGAAGGTATTAAGATGGCTGGAGAGTTTATAAGACAATTAAAAGAAGAAAACCTATGTGATGGTGTACATATAATGGCAATCGGGGCTGAAGAGAATGTTCCAAAAATATTAGATGAAGCAGGTTTATAAAATTTGAAATAAAATTGGGGGATTGAACATGAAAGTTGCAGTAATTGGTGGAGGACCAGGAGGATATGTAGCAGCTTTAAAGGCAGCTATGCTTGGTGCAGAAGTTACAGTAATTGAAAAGAATAAAGTAGGTGGAACTTGCTTAAATGTAGGTTGTATACCAACTAAAGCTTTATTAGCTTCAAGTGATGTACTAAGAACTGTAAAAGAAGCTAAATCTTTTGGAATCGATGTTGAAGGGGATATTAAGCCAGATTTTCAAGCTATAATCGCAAGAAAACAAAAAGTAACAGATGAATTAGTGGCAGGTATAGAATTCCTTTTTGATAAAAGGGGAGTTAAAAAAATAAATGGATTTGGAAAATTAATAGATAAAAATACTATAGAAGTTACTAAAGAAGATGGAAGTGTAGAAGAAGTTAAAGCAGATAAAATAATATTGGCCAATGGATCTATACCTACTGTATTCCCATTCATGCCATACAATGGTAAAAATGTAATTACTTCTGATGAAGTATTAAGTTTAGAAAAATTACCAGAATCTATGGTAATCATAGGTGGTGGAGTAATAGGTTCTGAAATAGGTCAATTCTATTCTACATTAGGAACTAAAGTAACGATAGTGGAAGTTCTTCCACAAATCCTAGGAAGAATGGATTCTGATGGAGCAAAAGCTCTAGCAAGACAATTCAAAAAAGACAAAATAAAAGTTATGTGTAACGTTGCAACTGATAGCTTTGAAGTTAGTGAAGATAAAGTTAAGCTTAACTTAAATAATGGAAAATCTATAGAGGCAGAAATAGTACTACTATGTACAGGAAGAAAGCCTAATTTAGCTAACTCTGGTGTGGCTGAAGCTGGAGTTAAGATGACTGATAGAGGATTCATAGAAGTAAATGAATATATGGAAACTAATTTAGAAGGTGTTTATGCTATAGGAGATATTATACCAGGAGCAATGCTTGCACACGTTGCATCAGCAGAAGGTATGGTAGCAGCAGAAAATGCAGTAAAAGGAAATAGTGAAACAGTTAATTATAAATCAATACCAAGTTGTGTTTATACAGAGCCTGAAGTAGCAGGTGTTGGTAAAACAGAAGATGAATTAAAAGCTGAAGGCGTAGAGTACAAAGTTGGTAGATTTGATTTTAGAGGTCTAGGAAAAGCTAAGGCAATAGGAAAAATACAAGGATTTATCAAGGTTTTAGTTGATAAAGATGATGTTATAATAGGAGCTACTTTGGTGGGGCCTCATTGTACAGATTTATTAACTGAATTATCTTTAGCAGTAGGGTTAGGATTAAAAGCCAAAGATGTAGGTAGAGTAATACATGCACATCCTAGTTTATCAGAAGGTATTATGGAAGCATTACATGATGTACATGATGAATGCGTTCATTCAGTACCATCATCTTTATAAGCTAAAACAGAGGAAAAATCTAAAGCTCTGTTTAGGCAAATTTTAAGGGGGAAGTCTTAAATGAGTTATAACATAGCGGTAGCAGGAAAAGGTGGAACTGGTAAAACAAGTCTTACAGGGCTTTTAATAGATAATTTATTAAAAGAAAATAAAAAACCAATTCTTGTAGTTGATGCTGATGCTAATGCTAATATTAATGAAGTATTGGGAGTAGATGTAGAAGCTACAATAGGTCAAATTAGGGAAGAAGCTAATATGACTGAAAAAAGAGGCGATTCATTTCCTGGAGGTATGACGAAAGCTCAATTTTTACAATGGAAATTAAATTCTATTATAGTAGAAGGTGAAGGATACGACTTATTAGTAATGGGACGATCTGAAGGTGAAGGCTGTTATTGTTTCGTAAATGGAATATTAAGAGAGCAAGTCCAAAAGATTTCTAGCCATTATAACTATGTAATCACTGATAATGAGGCAGGTATGGAACATTTAAGTAGAAAGACATCTAAACATATTGATACTTTGTTATTAGTAAGTGATTGCTCAAGAAGAAGTATACAAGCTGTTGCAAGAATTAGAGACTTAGCTGATGAATTAAATTTAAGTGTTGGAAGTGTTTATCTTATAGTAAATAAAGCACCGGATGGGGAGTTAAATGACGGTATAAAAGAAGAAATAAAAAGACATGATTTAAACCTTCTAGGTGTTGTACCTTTAGATGAATTAATATATGAATATGATTCTAACGGAATTCCACTTGTGAATTTACCTAAAGAATCAAAATCTAGAATGGCTATGGAGAAAATTATAGCTAAATTAGAATTAAAATAGGCTTAAGGGGGAAAAAGATATGGCATTTAAAATGTCTGTTCAAAAAAGTTCTGGAAAAGTAAATGAAGTAGTAATAGGAACAGGAGAAAAGGCTATAAAATTAGGTGGAGAAAATGTATTACCATTCTATGCATTTGATGGTGATACAGGAAATGTCCAAAAGGTTGGTATAGAAATTAATGATGTATATCCAGAAAGTTGGATTCAATGCTACAAAGATATGTATAAAGATGTAGCAAATGATCCAGCTGCATGGGCTAAATACGTTGAAGATAATACAGAAGCAGATTTTGTTTGCTTAAGATTAGTAGGTGCAGATCCAAATGCAGAGGATAAATCTGCTGAAGAATGCGCAGAAGTAGCTAAAAAAGTGGCTGATGCTATTGAATTACCTTTAGTAATAGCTGGATGTGGAGTTGCTGAAAAGGATGGTAAAGTATTTGCCAAAGTTTCTGAAGCCCTTGAAGGCAAAAATATTTTAATATTATCTGCAGTTGAAGAAAACTATAAAGAAGTTGGTGCAGCAGCAGGCCTAGCATACGGTCAAAAAGTTGGTGCAGAATCAGCAGTAGATATAAACTTAGCTAAGCAAATGAATGTTTTATTAACTCAATTAGGTGTTAAACCTGAAAATACAGTTATGAACGTAGGTTGTTCAGCTGTAGGATATGGTTATGAGTATGTTGCATCTACAATGGATAGAATTAGATTAGCAGCTTTCAATCAAAATGATAAGTCATTACAAGTTCCAATTATAACACCAGTTTCTTTTGAAGTTGGTCATGTTAAAGAAGCTATAGCTGATGAGATAGATCAACCAGAATGGGGATGCAATGAAAAAAGAAGTATAGCTATGGAAGTTTCAACTGCTGCAAGTGTTTTAGTAGGTGGATCTGATGCAGTAATACTTCGTCATCCAGAATCAATAAAAACTATAAAAACATTAATAGGCGAATTAGCTTAATATTATTTGTAAGGTTAGGGGGATAAAACAATGGCATTAAAAGCTTTAGATATATTTAAATTAACACCAAAGAAAAACTGTAAGGAATGTGGATTTCCAACTTGTATGGCTTTCTCTATGAAAGTTGCTAGTGGAGCAGTAGAAGTAGAAAAATGTCCACATATGTCTGATGAAGCAATACAAAAATTATCAGAGGCTACTGCGCCTCCAATGAAAACTTTAAAAGTTGGAGCTGGAGAAAGTGAATATACTCTAGGTGGAGAAACTGTATTATTTAGACATGAAAAAACTTTAGTAAGTAAAAATAGATTTGCTATAGCATTTTGTGACTGCATGACTGAAGAACAAGTAGATGCAAAAATAGCTAATATAAAAGCAGTAGAATATGAAAGAATTGGAGAAGTAATGAGAGCTGAATTTGCTTTTGTTACTTACAATGAAAATAAAGAAAATTTCTTAAGTATTATAAATAAATTAAAAGCTGAAACTAAAGTAGCATTCATATTAAATGTTTCTGATGCTGAAGTTGCTAAAGAAGCTGTTGAAGTATTAAAAGGATTAAATCCAGTAGTATATGGAGCTAATAAAGATAACTACAAAGCTATGATAGATGTAGTTAAAGGAGATAATTTAGCTTTAGGTGTAAAAGCTGACAGCTTAGAAGGATTATATGAAACAGTTGAACTAATTCAAAAAGCTGGATATAAAGAATTAATCCTTGATGTAACTGGAGAAAACATAAAAGATACTTATGTTAATGCAGTTCAAGTTAGAAGAATAGCTTTAAAAGAGCAAGATAGAACTTTTGGATATCCATCATTAGTATTTATAAATAAATTAGCTAATGGAGATGACATGATGGAAGTTGCATTAGCATCTACATTTACAGTTAAATATGGTTCTATATTAGTTTTAAATGATATAAATTATGCAAAAGCATTACCATTATATGCTTTAAGACAAAACTTATATACTGATCCACAAAAACCAATGAGAGTTGAAACAAAAGTATATCCATTAAACAACCCAGATGAAAATTCTCCAGTATTAGTTACTGTTGACTTTGCTTTAACTTATTTCGTAGTAACTGGAGATATAGAAAGATCTAAAGTTCCATGCTGGTTAGTAATACCTGATGCAGGTGGATATTCAGTTCTTACTTCTTGGGCTGCTGGTAAATTTGGTGGTAGTGTAATAGGAAACTTTGTCAAAGAATGTGGTATAGCTGATATGACTAAGAACAGAGATTTAATAATACCAGGTAAGGTAGCAGTTATACAAGCAGATGTACAAGATAATTTACCAGATTGGAATGTAATAGTAGGTCCTGCTGAGTCTATGGAACTACCTAAATTCTTAAAAGAATATATGGAATCAAAAACAGTAACAGCATAATTTTAGACAATAATTTATAAGATATATAAAATCTAAGGGGGATAAATTAGTATGGAAAAATTTATGATTATAGGTGAAAGAATTCACTGTATAGCACCACCAATAAGAAAAGCTATAGCTGAAAGAGATCCAGAGCCAATATTAAAAAGAGCAAAAGAGCAATTAGATGCAGGGGCTCATGTTATAGATTTTAATATCGGGCCAGCTGAAAGAGATGGAGCTGAAATAATGGAATGGGGAGTTAAGTTACTTCAAAGTGAATTAAATAATGTTCCACTAGCTTTAGATACAGCTAATGTTGCAGCTTTAGAAGCTGGATTAAAAGTTTACGATAGAACTCATGGAAAGCCAATAATAAACTCTGCTGATGCTGGAGATAGAATGCATTTAATGGAGGTAGCTGGCGAATATGATGCAGCAATAATAGCATTATGTGCGAAAGAAGGTATACCTGCAGATAATGACCAACGTATGGGATATTGTACAGAGTTAATAGAAGCAGCTGCAATGGCTGGATTAGATCCTGAAACAGATGTATTATTTGATCCACTTTGCTTAGTTATAAAAGGAATGCAAGATAAACAAATGGATGTTTTAGAAGCAATAAGACAAATGACTGAAATGGGATTAAAAACTACAGGTGGATTATCAAATGTTTCTAATGGTTGTCCAAAACATATAAGACCTATATTAGATAGCAATTGGTTAGCAATGGCTATGGCTAATGGATTCTCTTCTGCGATAGTTAACCCATTAGATGAATTATTAATACAAACAATAAAATCTTGTGACATAATAAGAAACTCTAATTTATATGCAGATTCTTTCTTAGAAGTGAGAGATTTAGCATTTGACTATAGAGGATAAATATAAAAATTTATTAAATAATAGAATTAGGTTTAGATGACTAAGCTTTTATATAAAAGCTTAGTCTGAATATAAACATATAATTCATAAAAGGGGGAAGTAAAAAGTGAATTTATATAATACAATTTACACAGGTGCAAACCAAGCATACGATGCTGCAAATGGTGCACTTTCAGCTGCAATAGCAGAAAAAGGGAAAGAGTGTCCAGTAGCATTCCCAGATACAGCATATTCTATTCCATGTATATATGCTGCAACTGGGCAAAAGATGGCTACTTTAGGAGATTTAGAGGGTGCTTTAGCAATAGTAAAAGCTTTAATAGTAGAAAAACCATTACTTGAAACAGCTTTAAATGCTGGTTTAGCTACAGCTTTAGCAGCTGAAATCGTTGAAGCGGTTAAATATGCAACTAACGAAACTCCATATGAAGCTCCTTGTGCAGGGCACGTAGTTGACCCTGTAATCAGATCTTTAGGTGTACCGCTAGTTACAGGGGATATACCTGGTGTTGCAGTTGTTCTTGGTGAATGCCCAGATGCTGAAACATTAGCAAAAGTAGTTAAAGATTATCAATCAAAAGGTTTATTAACTTTCTTAGTAGGAAAAGTTATAGATCAAGCTATAGAAGCTGAAGTGAAAATGGGTGTAGACCTTCGTGTTATCCCTCTAGGATATGATGTAACTTCTGTTATACATGTTGTTTCTGTTGCTATAAGAGCTGCATTAATATTCGGTGCTGTTCCTCCAGGAGATTTAAATCAATTATTAGAATATACATCTAAGAGAGTTCCTGCATTCGTTAATGCATTTGGACCACTTAGTGAATTAGTAGTTGCTTGTGGTGCTGGTGCTATAGCTTTAGGATTCCCAGTTATAACTGATCAAGTTGTTACTGAAGTACCATGTAACTTATTAACTCAAAGAGATTATGATAAATTTGTTGCAACTTCTCTAGAAGCTAGAGGAATAAAAATAAAAGTAACTGAAATACCTATACCAGTTGGATTTGCGGCAGCTTTCGAAGGGGAAAGAATTAGAAAAGCTGAAATGGCATATGAATTCGGTGGAAACAAAACTCCTGCTTGGGAATTAGTTATAGCTAAACCAATGTCAGAGGTAGAAGATCATAAAATAGAAGTAATAGGTGAAAATATAGATTTATCTAAATTAGCAGATGGAGTTACAAGACTACCTCTTGCTGTAGTAGTTAATGTTGCTGGTAAAGCAATGCAAGAAGACTTCGAACCGGTTCTTGAAAGACGTTTCCATTACTTTATGAACTATATAGAAGGATTAATGCATGTTGGTCAAAGAGACATGTCTTGGGTAAGAATATCTAAAGATGCAGTAGAAAAAGGATTTAAATTAGAGCATATAGGTGAAGTTATGTATGCTATGATGAAAGATGAATTTGAAGCTGTTGTTGATAAATGTGAGGTTACTATAATAACTGATGAAGCGATAGTAAATGAAAGAAAATCTGAAGCATTAGCAAGATATGAAGCAAGAGATAATAGATTAGCTTCTCTTGTTGATGAAAGTGTTGAAGATTTCTATTCTTGTAACATGTGTCAATCATTTGCTCCAGCTCACGTTTGTGTTGTTACTCCTGAAAGACTAGGACTTTGTGGTGCAGTTTCTTGGTTAGATGCTAAAGCTACAAAAGAACTTAATCCAACAGGACCTTGTCAACCAATACCAAAAGGTGAATGCTTAGATGATAAAAAAGGTATCTGGCAATCAGTTAATGATACTGTAAACGAAATATCTCAAGGTGCAGTTGAACAAGTTACACTTTACTCTATAATGGAAGATCCAATGACTTCTTGTGGATGTTTTGAATGTATATGTGGTATAATGCCAGAAGCTAACGGATTAGTTATAGTAAACAGAGAATTCCCAGGAGTAACTCCTGTTGGTATGACTTTTGGTGAGCTTGCTTCTATGACTGGTGGTGGGGTTCAAACTCCAGGATTTATGGGCCATGGTAGACATTTCATATCTTCTAAAAAATTCGCTTACACAGAAGGTGGACCAGAGAGAATAGTTTGGATGCCAAAAGAATTAAAAGATTTTGTAGCTGATAAACTTGATGCTACAGTTAAAGAAATGACTGGAATAGATAACTTTAGTCAAATGATTTGCGATGAAACTATAGCAGTTGATTCAGAATCAGTTTGTGCTTTCCTTGAGGAAAAAGGACATCCAGCATTATCTATGGATCCAATAATGTAATAATAAAAGAATTGATTTGGGGGAATAAAATATGAAAATATTAGCTGAATTAAAATACTCTCCAAAACATACTTGGGTAAGAGTTGAAGGGGAATATGCTTACGTTGGTGTCACAGATTTTGCTCAAGAACAATTAGGAGAAGTGTTATTTGTTGAAATGCCAGAAGTAGAAGATGAATTAACTAAAGATGAATCTTTTGGTGTAATAGAGTCTTCTAAGGTAGCTTCTGATTTAATAGCTCCAGTTTCAGGAGAAGTAGTTGAAATAAATGAAGATAAATTAGAAGATGAACCTGAATATGTAAATGAAGATCCATATGATGCATGGATTTGCAAAGTTAAAATGTCAGATGCATCTGAATTAGATACATTATTAAGTGGAGAAGATTATCAAAAGGGCCTAGAGTAATCTAGTACTACTTAATATTAAATTAATAAAAGCATAGTAAATTTAAGCGCGCTAAGTTTACTATGCTTTTTTACTCATAGTGATATATACAAATAAGGGAATTTCATACCTATTTAAATAAGATAGCAGGTTGAGTGATTATAAAAATAAAATTATTGGGGTGATGATATGGCTAAAGTGTTTTTTAAATCACATAACAAAGAAGTTCAGTGTGAAGTGGGTGAAAATTTATTAGATTTAGCAAGAAAGGCAGATATATTTATAGATGCACCTTGTAATGGATCTCAATCATGTGGAAAATGTAAAGTTAAACTATTAGATGGCAAATGTGATACTGAAAAAAATATACATATTAGTGATGATGAATGGGAACAAGGATATATATTAGCCTGTGCCACTAAAGTTACTGAAGATATAGTAGTAGATGTTCCATCTAAACTTTCTTCATCAATGCATGGTATGAAAATAGAAGGTTCAGATAAAAAAGTGGATAAGGATTTATTTGATAGAGCTAAGAAATTAATAGACGATAACGGGCTTTCATATAGCACTAATATAGAAAAAAGATATATTGAATTAGAAGAACCATCATTAGATGATAACATAAGTGATGTTGACAGACTTGAAAGACAAGTGAGACAAGATTTTGGAATAGATGGAATTGATTTTAGATTAGATATATTAAGAAAAATGCCAAAAGTATTAAGAGAAAATAATTTTAAGGTAACTTTAACTTATGTTAAAAAGAGAAATAAAATAACAATATTAAATATTGAATCAGGAAATAAAGAGGGAGAATTATACGGTCTAGCTATAGATATAGGGACTACTTCTGTTGTTGTGTGTTTAGTAAATTTAATAACTAATGAAATTATTGAAAAAACATCATCAGGAAATTCTCAAATAAGATACGGCGCAGATGTTATAAATAGAATAGTATTTGCCGTTAGAAAAGATAATCTAGAAATTATGAGAAAGGCAATAGTAGAAGATACTTTAAATCCTTTAATAGAGTCAATCTATGAAAAAACAGGTATTGATAAGAATAATGTAATTAGAGCTGTTATTTCCGGGAATACTACTATGTCTACGCTATTTTTAGGTATATATCCTGATTATTTGAGATTAGAACCTTATATACCACCATATTTAAAATCACCAAGACTAATGGGCGAAGATGTAGGCTTAAATATTAATCAAAGTGCATTAATTTATCTATCTCCAAATGTAGCTAGTTATGTTGGTGGAGATATAACAGCAGGTGTATTATCAGCAGGTATATGGGCAAGTGAAGAGAATACACTATTCATTGATTTGGGTACTAATGGAGAAATAGTATTTGGAAATAAAGATTTCATGATGTGCTGTGCATGTTCTGCTGGGCCAGCTTTTGAAGGTGGAGGTATAAGTTGTGGAATGAGAGCCTCTGCTGGTGCAATTGAAAAAGTTAGTATTGATAAGGATACTTTAGAACCGAAATTGACTATAATTGGAGAAGGTAACCCAATAGGAATATGTGGTTCTGGTATAATAGATTTAATCTGCCAAATGCTACTTAAAGGTGTAATAGATAGAAGAGGTAAAATCCAAAAAGGTCTTGATAATAGAAGAGTAAGATTTAATGAGCATGAAATTGGTGAGTATGTATTAGCTTTCAAGGATGACTATGAAGGTTTAGAAAATGATTTAGTTGTAAATGAAGTAGATATAGATAACTTTATAAGAGCTAAAGGAGCCATATATTCAGGAGCATCTGTGCTTCTTGAAAGTTTAGGCATGGATTTTGAAGTCATAGATAAAGTATATATAGCTGGAGGTATAGGAAATAACCTTGACATAGAAAATTCTATATTAATTGGATTACTACCTGATGTAGATAGAAGTAAATTTAAATATATAGGAAATAGTTCATTAGTTGGTTCTTACTTAGCTTTAATTAGTTCAGATGCAAAACATAAACTAGAGGAAATAGGTTCACAAATGACATATGTAGAATTAAGTGTATATCCTACATATATGGATGAATTTGTTTCTGCATGTTTCTTACCTCATACCAATATAGATAGTTTTCCAACAGTAAAAGAAATCTTAGAATAATATAAAATTTATTAATTTATAATTATATAAAAAAACTCCTATAATATTTATAAAAAATATTATAGGAGTTTTTTTATGACAATAAATAATTACACTAAATTAGAAAATTATCAATGGAAGTAATTTATAAATAAAGAACATGTAAATTTAAAATTAAAAATGAAATATGTCAAGTTATGCAATAATACATAAAATAATGTATAATATTGAATTTTAATGAAATAAAATATATAAAATTAAATATTTTGACAATTCATGTATATATTTACAACATAATTAATAATTGATAATCTTATATATATAGTCCAGTATAGAAGTGTTCAAAATACTGGAGGTTTAATATGCTAAGAAGGAGTTTAATGAAACATCATAATCCACATATAGGTGGATGCTGCGGTAATGGTGGAGAAAACTGCTGTGGGAGCTATGACCATGAAGAACACATACATCCATATGATCATGTTCACATTCATGCATAATAATTAAATAAGATAATCATAACTATAACCATGAAGGTTTATGTATTATAGATTTGTTATATCTATACATATATAAACCTTTTATTTTTTATAAAATAAATTATATAAATTACAAAAAGTATTTTACAGGGGGAATTAATCAATGTTAAAAAGTAAAGGTTTAAGAAGGGTATTAGCACTATTATCTATAGTAGGGGTAACTTTAAGTTTTGTTGGATGTTCAAATGACAATCAAAAATCTGAAACAACAAAAACAAAAGCAGAAGCAAGTAACTTTGAACCAGTAGAATTTACATATTCTGATGGAGCTAAAGATTATGATGTAAAAGTTGATAAACCTAGACAAAAAGCAGTTACATTATCCCAGTTTATGACGGAAATGTTATTGGCATTAGATTTAGGTGATAAAATGGTGGGGACAGCGCTTTTAGATAATCCAATACTTCCAGAATTTGAAGAAGCATACAATAAAATACCAGAGTTAGAAGTAGGTGAAGGCCACTCAATATCAAAAGAAGGATTTATGGCTACAGGGGCTGACTTTGTCAGTGGATGGGATTCATCAATAAGTGAGCAGACAACAGGATCACCAGAGGAGCTTATAAAAAATGATATAACTCCATTTATGGCAAAGTCTTATTCACCAGATGCAACAGTTGAAACAGTATACGAAGATTTTGAATTATTAGGAAAAATATTTGGAGTAGAAGATAAAGCTACAGAAGTAATAAATAAAATGAAAAGTGATATAAAAGAAGTAAGTAACAAATTAGGTGATATAAAAGAAGAAGATAGAGTAAAAATGATGGTATATGACTCAGGGGAAAAGGATGCCATGGTAGTTGGTTCTGGTCTTGCTAATAACTTAATAGATTTAGCTGGAGGGAATAATATATTTGGAAAAGACGCTGAAAAGCCTTATATAAATGTATCTTGGGAAAGTATAGTAGCTGAAAATCCAGAGGTTATATTAGTAACTGACTTTATGGCTGGACAACCAGCACAAGAAAAAATAGATTTCTTAAAGTCTCATCCTGCTCTTAAAGATGTAGCAGCAATAAAAAATGATAAAATATATGTTGTAGGATTAGCAGATTTATCTCCAGGTGTTAGAAATCCTAAGCTTATAGAGAAAATGTATGGATATTTCTATGGAGAAAATAAATAATGGATATATCAGTACAAGAAAAAAGAGGCCTTTCTAAAAAGAAAGGTTTCCTATTTTGGACAGTATTACTTATTATATTATTAGCTATTACGGTAGTATCAGCAATAGCAATAGGTAGCACATATATACCTCCTGGAGAAGTTTATAAAGTACTACTAAGTAAATTATCAAATGGAATGCTATTTGGTGATGTGGGAACTATAATGACACAAAATATAATATGGGAAATAAGATTTCCAAGAGTGTTATTAGGGGCAATGTGTGGCGCTGGTCTTGCGCTTTGTGGAGTACTTATGCAATGTGTAACTAAAAATCCAATAGCAGAGCCTTATATATTAGGTATATCATCAGGGGCATCTTGTGGTGCTGTAGCAGTTATAGTTTTAGGTGGAATATCTACTATGGGAATAAATAGCATAAGTACAGGTGCTTTTGTAGGTTCAATAATATCAGGAGTTCTTGTATTTGCAATAGGAACTCAAATGGGGAAGACAACTTCTACTACGAGGTTAGTACTTACAGGTATGGCAATATCTACAATATTTTCAGCTCTTACTAATTTACTTATATATTCTGCAGATAATTCAAATCAAGCTAAAAATGCATTATTTTGGACAGTAGGTAGTTTAGGTGGAGCGAAATGGGATGTACTATTATTACCTTTTATAGTATTAATAATAGTAATTATAGCCTCATTTATGATGTCTAAATCTCTAGATATATTACTTTTAGGTGATGATAGTGCAATAATACTAGGAATAAATGTAAAGCTTATTAAGTCAATAATACTTATTTTAGCAACTTTACTTACATCCTCTTTAGTTGCAATAACAGGAGCTATAGGATTTATAGGTTTAGTAGTACCACATGTATGCAGAACTATAGCAGGAAGTGACCACAAAAAATTAATAGTACCCTCATCATTAATAGGGGCAATATTTTTGATAATATCAGATATTTTTGCAAGAGGGCTTTTCCCGCCAATAGAAATACCTATAGGAATCATAACATCATTAGTTGGTGGACCATTCTTCTTATATTTAATTTCTAAGAAAAATTATGCTTTTGGAGGAAAAGAGTAATGCATAAAATTCAAGTAAAAAATTTAAGATTTAGCATAGATAAGAATGAAATATTAAAAGATATATCTTTTAATGTTCCTAAGGGAAGTTTTGTAGGTATTATTGGACCTAATGGATCTGGAAAATCAACTTTATTAAAAAATATATATAGACTATATAAACCATCAAGTGGACAAATTATATTAGATAATAAAGACTTAATTCACATGAAAGATAAAGATTGTGCAAAAGAAACTGCAGTACTTGCTCAAGAAAGTGATTCTCAATTTGACTTTACTGTAGAGCAAATAGTAAAAATGGGAAGATATCCGTATAAATCTATATTTGAAGATTACTCAAAGGAAGATCTGAATATGGTTTCAGATATGCTAAAAAAGGTTGGGCTGGACAATTATATCCATAGAAGTTTTTCAAATTTATCTGGAGGAGAGAAGCAAAGAACTTTAATTGCGAGGGCTCTTGTACAAAATACGGATTTTCTAATATTAGATGAACCTACAAATCACTTAGATATAGGATAGCAAATACAATTAATGGATCTAGTAAAAAGTTTAAATATAACTACGTTATCTGCTATACATGATATGAATATAGCCTCTATGTATTGTGACTATTTAATAGTTATGAAAAAAGGGGAGATAATTGATTTTGGAAAGGTTGAAGAAGTAATAACTTCAGCTATGTTAAAAGATGTTTTTGGAGTAAATGCTTATATAGGTGTTAATCCTATAAATAAAAAACTACAAGTATCATTTATGCATACTCATGAACATATAAATGGTATTGGAGAAGATCATGTGCACGAAGATGGATTTACAGGTTTTCATAGTCATCAACATATTTGTTTATAATTTGTATTTATAAATAGATAGTTGAAAAACAATCCATTATTCTTGGCTTATTATTAACAATAATTATGTTTAAGTATTTGACTTAACAATAATATGAGTATATACTTATGGTATAAGAATATAGAAAAATTTGTAAATGGAATCATGAAGATTTCTTATTGGCGTTATATTGCCTTTAGAAATCTTTTTTTGATTAGATTTATAACTAAGGGGGATTTTATATGTGTGAATCATCTGCATTTGTATTAGGTAAAGATAATAATTTGCAAAAAGTAATGGAAAATGTAGTAACTGTAGACCCGGCTGATGGGAAAGTATATTTAACAGATTTATTAGGGGACCAAAAAATAATAGATGGTTATATTAAAGAAATAAGGTTAATGGATCATAAAATAATATTAGCTCAAGAATAATAATAAAAATTCGAGGTATGTCAAATGATTATAGCTGTAATTGATGGAATGGGTGGTGGAATAGGTGCTCAGGTAGTTAATGCTCTTAGAGAAGAATTACCAACATATATAGAAATTTATGCTCTGGGAACTAACTCAATAGCAACTAGTGCAATGATGAAAGCTCATGCTAATAAAGGTGCTACAGGAGAAAATGCAATAGTAGTTTCTTCTAAAAAGGCAAGTATAATTGTAGCTCCTATATCAGTTGTAATGCCAAATACAATGATGGGGGAAGTTACTAGTAAAATTAGTGAAGCTGTATCAGATAGTGAAGCATTTAAAATTCTTTTACCTATTATGCCAGAAAATTTTGAAGTAGTAGGAGTTGAAGGAAAACCATTGTCTTTATTAATAAAAGATACAATAAAAATAATAAAAAAAGAATTTAATATAAAATAAGGGGGATTTAAAAATGTTAAATAAAAATATAGCTTTATTCCATGAGGGGCATCATCACCATCATGATCATGTACATACTGATTGTGGATGTGGGGGAAGTTGCGGACATGCTCATGAAGAAGATCAAATGAGCAAAGATGAAAAAACTTTAAATATATTATTAGTTCATTGGGTGAATCATAACGAGTCTCATGAAGAAGGATTTAGAGAATGGGTGTCTAAAGCTAAAGAAATGGGAAAAGAAGAATCAGCAGAATATATTGAAAAAGCAATAGAAGCTATGCAAAAAGCTAACGAAATGTTATTAGAAGCTAAGAAGCATATGTAATTATAAATTAGCAAAGAAGATGAAAATTTTCTTTGCTTTTTAATTATATTTGTAATCTATATTTTATTTTAAATTTAATATTATTCACAATAAAATGTTTACTTGAAAATTAATTTTTAATATAGAATATATTTTATCTTTACTAAATATTGACACAATGATTATTATGAGATATAATTGAAGTACAGTTTGGAGAAGTACTCAAGTGGCTCAAGAGGATCCCCTGCTAAGGGATTAGGCTGGATTAAACCGGTGCGAGGGTTCGAATCCCTCCTTCTCCGCCAATCAAAAGATCTAAGATTTTTATCTTAGGTCTTTTTTATATGTTACGGAATTTATAATTTATCTGGTTTGTGGATAAATTATAAATTCCAACCTATTATCTTAAGCAACGGACGAAGTCGTTGGCGATATGAGAGAAGCGAATTTTTTTATGCAAGGAGGGGGAAGATGGATAAAAAAGGTGATAGAGTATATAACATGTTAAAAAGATTAGAAAATCTTAAATATAAGTTAATACTAGATTCTTTATTAGTAGGAGCGTCAGTAGGTTTTGTAATTGTATTCCATCGAATCATATTATCAAGCTTAAGTCATAAGTTTACTAATTTTTATGAAAAAGCAAGTAGTAATTATTTATTAATACCAATAATTTTTTCAGTACTTATACTATTAGGATACATAGTTGGAAAAATGGTGAAAAAAGAACCAATGATTAGTGGTAGTGGTATTCCACAAGTTACAGGAGTTTTGACTAGGAACTTAAAACAGAATTGGTTTAGTGTACTATTTTACAAATTTGTTGGAGGATTAATTTGTTTAGTAGCAGGTCTTTCTTTAGGGCGAGAGGGCCCTTCTGTTCAAATGGGTGCTTGTATTGGAGAAGGTATTTCTGAAAAAACTAATAAATTAGATAATGAAAAGAAATATTTAATAACAAGCGGATCTAGTGCAGGACTGTCTGCAGCATTCAATGCCCCAATATCGGGGGTGATGTTTTCTCTAGAGGAAACCCATAAAAATTTTTCGCCATTAGTTTTAGTATCGGCTATGATAGCCTCGCTTACAGCTGACTTTATTTCAAAAAATTTCTTTGGATTGACTCCATCATTGTATTTTCCAAAGCTTAATTCATTACCACTTAAATATTATTGGGGACTTATATTATTAGGAATTATAATAGGGATAAGTGGAGTAATATATTGCAAAGGATTATTAAAACACAAAACTTATACACAAAAATAAATTTATCAACAGAGATAAAGTGTATTATACCTTTTGTGATAACAGGTATAATGGGGATAACGTTACCT
>NZ_JAGHFM010000077.1 GCF_017888745.1 Terrisporobacter sp.
ATATTGATATTGTAGTTTTTGGTCATACGCATATTCCTTTATATAAGGTTATAGATAATATTATTTTTATAAATCCAGGTAGTACAATTTATCCTAGGGCTGGAAGTAATAAGTCATTTGGGATACTAACTCTAAAAGAAAATATTTCATATGAAAATATAAATATATAAACGAAAAGTGTTGAAATAAAGGCAACACTTGTAAATAAAAAACTTTGTATGATATAATTAAAGAGTTATCTATAAATTATAATGATAATTTATAAAAATCATTACATAAGATATTTAGGAGGATAAAGTTAATGAAAGTAGAATTAATTAAAAAAGAAAGCAATAAAGTAAGCTTTAAATTAACTGTAGAGAACGATAAGTTTGAAGCTGCAATAACTAAAGCTTATAATAAAAATAAAGGAAAATATAACATACCTGGATTCAGAAAAGGTAAAGCACCAAGAAAAGTAATAGAAACTCATTACGGAAAAGGTGTATTCTATTCTGATGCAATAGATATAGTATTCCCAGAAGTTTACCCAACAGCAATAGCTGAGTTAAACATAGATCCAATTGATGTACCATCAATAGATGTTGAAGAAATAAGCAAAGACAACGGATTAGTTATATTAGTTGATGTAGAAGTAAAACCTGAATTTGAATTAGGTTCATACAAAGGTGTAGAAGTTGCTAAAGTTGACGATACTGTAAGTGAAGAAGTTGTTAATGCTAAATTAGAAGAAATGAGAGAGAAAAACTCAAGATTAGTATCTGTTGAAAGAGAAATAGAAAATGGAGATACAGCTAACATAGACTTCGAAGGATTCGATGGAGAAGTTGCTTTCGAAGGTGGAAAAGGTGAGAACTATAACTTAGTTATAGGTTCAGGATCTTTCATACCAGGATTTGAAGAACAATTAGTTGGTAAAAAAGCTGGAGAAGAAGTAGAAGTAAATGTTACTTTCCCAGAAGAATATCATGCTGAAAATTTAGCTGGAAAGCCAGTTGTATTCAAAGTTAAAGTAAATGATGTTAAAGTTAAAGAATTACCAGAATTAAATGATGAATTTGCTCAAGATACTACTGAGTTTAACTCATTAGAAGAATTAAGAGCTGATGTTACTGCTAAAGCTCAAGAAGAAGCTAAGACAGCTGCTAACAATGAATTAAGAAACAATGTTATAGAAAAGGTTGTTGCTAATACAGAAGTTGAGGTTCCAGAAGTAATGGTTAATCATGAAATAGAAAACCAATTAATGGAATTAAACTATCAATTACAATACCAAGGATTTGGAATGGAGCAATTCTTACAAATGACTGGTAAAACTATGGAAGAATTCAAAGCTGAATTTACTGCTAGCAGAAGAGAAGAAGCTGTAAGAAATGTAAAAACTTCATTAGTTATAGAAGCAATAGCTAAGGCAGAAGACGTTCAAGTTAGTGAAGAAGAAGTTAATGCTGAAGTACAAAAAATGGCTGATGCTTACAATATGACTGTTGAGCAAGTTAGAGAAGCTTTAAGAGCTACTGACTTAAAAGACATGGAAGGTCAATTAAAAATAAGAAAAACTATCGACTTATTAGTTGATAATGCTACAATAGCTTAATTTTTTACAGTAGTCCATTAGGACTACTGTAAATTATATATTAAACATTTAGAGGGGGTATGATTTATGGCATTAGTACCTACAGTAGTAGAACAAACAGGAAGAGGCGAAAGAGCCTATGATATATATTCTAGATTATTAAAAGATAGAATAATATTCTTAGCCGATGAAGTAAATGATGTAACTGCCGGACTTATTGTAGCCCAATTACTTTTTCTAGAAGCTGAAGATCCAGATAAAGACATATATTTATATATAAATTCACCAGGTGGAAGTGTAACATCAGGTATGGCTATATATGACACTATGCAGTATGTTAAGCCAGATGTAAGCACTATCTGTATAGGAATGGCTGCATCTATGGGTGCATTTTTATTAAATGCTGGAGCAAAAGGTAAAAGATATGCTTTACCAAACAGTACAATAATGATACATCAACCTTTAGGTGGTGCAAAAGGTCAAGCAACAGATATAGAAATACATGCTAAATGGATACTGCAAATCAAAGAAAGATTAAACACTATTCTTTCTGAAAGAACAGGTCAACCATTAGAAAAAGTGAAAGCTGACACAGAACGTGACAATTTTATGAGTGCTATAGAAGCCAAAGAATATGGTCTTATTGATGAAGTAATCAAAGATCATAGTTAGAAAAGAGGTGCTTGTTATGTCAAAATACGAAGAGAAAAGACAACTAAAATGTTCATTCTGCGGTAAAACTCAAGATCAAGTAAGAAGATTAATTGCAGGACCTAACGTTTATATCTGTGATGAATGTGTAGAACTTTGTGACGAAATCATCCAAGAAGAAATAGAAGAAACTATGGAAGAGGATACTACATCTCTGCCTAAACCAAAAGAGATGATGGAAATATTAAATGATTATGTTATAGGGCAAGAAAGAGCTAAAAAAATATTATCAGTTGCAGTGTATAATCACTATAAGAGAATTTATAGTAAAAAATCTACAACTAAAGATGTAGATATACAAAAGAGTAATATTCTTTTACTAGGACCAACAGGTTCTGGGAAAACATTGCTTGCTCAAACTTTAGCAAAAACATTAAATGTTCCATTTGCAATGGCTGATGCAACTTCTTTAACAGAAGCAGGATATGTAGGAGAAGATGTTGAAAACATACTTTTAAAACTAATCCAAGCAGCTGATTTTGACATAGAAAAAGCAGAGAGAGGCATAATCTATATAGATGAAATAGATAAGATTGCTAGAAAATCTGAAAATCCATCTATTACAAGAGATGTAAGTGGAGAAGGAGTTCAACAGGCTCTATTAAAAATCCTTGAAGGAACAGTTGCTAATGTTCCACCACAAGGAGGAAGAAAACATCCTCATCAAGAGTTCTTAAAAATAGATACAACTAATGTATTATTTATTTTAGGTGGTGCTTTTGATGGTATAGAAAAAATAATTCAAAGACGTGGTACTGAAAAAACAGTAGGATTTGGTGCTAAAATAGAAAGTAAGAATGATACAGATTTAGGAAAAATTTATGCTAAGGTTCTTCCTGAAGATTTACTTAAATTTGGTATAATACCTGAATTTATAGGTAGAATACCTGTAGTTGCTACATTAGAGTTATTAGATGAAGATGCTTTAATGAGAATATTACAAGAGCCAAAGAATGCTTTAGTAAAACAGTATAGAAAGTTATTTGAATTAGATAATGTTGACTTAGAGTTTGAAGATGATGCTCTAAGAGCTATAGCTAAGAAGGCTATAGATAGAAACACTGGAGCTAGAGGTCTTAGAAGTATAGTGGAAAGTGTTATTATGGAAAGCATGTATGAAATTCCATCAAGAGAAGACATCAAAAAAGTAATAGTAACTAAAGAATCAGTTGAAGGTGAAACACAGCCAATAATGATTCTTAAGGATCAAGAAGAAAGTGCATAATTAATATAAAAAAGGAGCTTATATATTAATAAGCTCCTTTTAATTTTAGTTTTATTATGCTAACTTAATATAAAGTAAATAAAGATTAACTTATACTAACAAAATAAATATTTATAAATGAATTATTATTTTATTAATATAGCATAATAAAATTAACTTAATTTATGCATATTAGCCTTATTATTTATGTTGAAAATTGACATACATAAATATATAATATAAAAAGAAAATAGCACTTTAAGGAGTGATAATAATGGAACAGAATTATACTAAAATTGAACATGAGTTACCATTGATACCTTTAAGAGGGTTGGCAATATTTCCATATATGATATTAAACTTTGATATAGGTAGAGAAATGTCATTAAAGGCATTAGATCAAGCTATGTTAGAAGATGAATTAGTATTTTTAACTTCTCAAAAGGAAGCAGAAGTAGACGAACCTACAACTGAAGATTTTTATCATGTAGGAACTATTTGTAAAGTAAAACAGGTTATAAAATTACCTGGAGAAACAGTTCGTGTATTAGTAGAAGGTATTTCTAGAGGAAAAGTAAAAGAAATAGAGCAAGAAGAATATTTTAAAGCAACAGTGGAAGAAATTATTTATGACCAAGAAAATGCAGACGTAGATGTAGAGGTAGAAGCATTTGTAAGAAATGTTTTTGATGCTTTCGAGGAATACATAAATATAGGTAATAGGGTATCGCCTGAAATACTAGTTTCACTTGGGGATATAGAAAATGTAGATAGATTTATTGATACTATAGCAGCAAATATTTTCTTAAAGCCAAATCAAAAGCAAGAAATTTTAGAGGAATTTGATATCCTAAAAAGACTAGAGTTGTTATATTCTATTTTGTTAGAAGAAATAGATATATTAAAAATAGAAAAGAAAATAACTTTAAGAGTTAAAAAACAAATGAATAAAGTTCAAAAAGAATATTATCTTAGAGAGCAACTAAAGGCTATTCAAAAAGAATTAGGAGAAGATGAAGATTTAGGTTCTGAGGTTGAAGAATACAGAAAAAAACTTAGTAAAATAAAAGCGCCTAAAGAAACTAAAGAAAAAATTTCTAAAGAAATAGATAAGTTTGCTAGAACATCGAGCGCATCTCCAGACTCTTCTGTAAGTAGAACATATTTAGATACAATATTCTCATTACCGTGGAGCAAAGAAACTAGAGATAAGATAGATTTAAAGAAAGCCAAAGAAATATTAGATGAAGAACATTATGGATTAGAAAAAGTAAAAGAAAGAATACTTGAGTATCTAGCCATAAGAAAATTATCTAAGACACTTAAAGGACCTATAATTTGTTTAGTGGGACCTCCAGGTGTTGGTAAGACTTCTATCGCTAGATCTATTGCTACTGCAATGGGTAAAAAATTCGTGAGAATATCTTTAGGTGGAGTTAGAGACGAAGCTGAAATAAGAGGACATAGAAGAACTTATGTAGGATCTATACCAGGTAGAATAATAAATGGGATAAAAGAAGCTCAAACTAAGAACCCGGTATTTTTATTAGATGAAATAGATAAAATGGCAGCAGATTATAAAGGAGATCCATCTTCAGCAATGCTTGAAGTTTTAGATCCAGAACAAAATAAAACATTTGTTGATCACTATTTAGAAGTACCATTTGATTTATCAAAAATACTATTTATAACTACAGCAAATAGCTTAAGTACTATACCAGGTCCATTACTTGATAGAATGGAAATTATAGAAGTATCAGGATATATAGAAGAAGAAAAGTTAAATATAACTGAGAAATACTTACTTCCAAAGCAAATAAAAGAACATGGATTAAAATCTGGATTTGTAAAAATAGAAGAGCAAGCAATAAGAGATATAATAAATTACTATACAAGAGAATCTGGTGTTAGAACATTAGAAAGAACAATAGGGAAGATTTGTAGAAAAATTGCTAAAAAATACGTTGAAGATTCATCAATTGAAGGTGTTGTAGTTACTCCAGCTGATTTAGAAGAATATCTTGGAAAAGATAAATATCTTTATGATTTAGCTGGAACAAAACCTGAGATAGGTCTTGTAACAGGGCTTGCTTGGACATCAGTAGGTGGTGTAACTCTTAATGTAGAGGTAAATGTATTAAAAGGTAAGGGACAAGTTGTATTAACAGGTTCACTTGGTGATGTTATGAAAGAATCTGCTCAAGCAGGAATATCTTACATTAGATCTGTAGCAGATAAATTTAACATACCAGAAGATTTTTATAAAACAGAAGATATTCATATACACTTCCCAGAAGGAGCTACTCCAAAGGATGGTCCATCAGCAGGTATAACTATGGCAACAGCAGTAATTTCTGCTTTAACTAAGATTCCTGTTAGATGTGATGTTGCCATGACTGGAGAGATAACACTAAGAGGTAGAGTGTTAATAGTAGGTGGGGTAAAAGAGAAAGTACTTGCGGCTCACAGAGCAGGTATTAAGAAGGTTTTAATACCAAGAGAATGTGAACCACAGTTAGAGGAAATACCTGAAAATGTAAAAGAAAAACTAGAAATTGTTTTAGTTGATCATATGGATCAAGTTTTAGAACATGCTTTAGTAAAAGATGGTGAAAAAAATGAAAATTAGAAGTTCAGAAATAGTAGTAAGTGCAATAAATAAAAATCAATATCCTATAGAAGGATTACCAGAGATAGCTTTAGTTGGAAGATCGAATGTTGGAAAATCTTCTGCTACGAACGCTTTATTAAACAGAAGAAATTTTGCAAGAACTAGTCAAACACCTGGTAAGACTAGAACTATAAACTTTTATTTAATAAATAATGAATTTTACTTTGTAGATCTTCCTGGTTACGGTTATGCGAAGGTTTCAAAATCAGAAAAAGATAAATGGGGAATTATCATGGAAAGATATTTACAAGATAGACAAGAATTATGTGCTATTTTCTTACTTGTAGATATAAGACATGAGCCTACAAATGACGACGTTATGATGTATGAATGGATAAAACACTTCGGGTACAACTGTGTTGTTATAGCAACAAAAGCAGATAAAATATCTAGAGGACAATATCAAAAACATATCAGTATAATAAGAAAAAAATTAGGTCTTATGAAAGACGAAAAAGTAATTCCTCTTTCTTCTTCAAAGAAAACTGGAGTAGAAGATGTATGGAATGAGATAATCGCTCAATATGAAGAACATGGTTATGAAATAACAGTTGATTAATAACATTATAAAAGTTGTGCCATTATGATAGATATCATTTTGGGACAACTTTTTTTATGTGAAAAATGTGTATAATATATGGTGTGGAAATTATTGTTAAGATGGAGATTGTTTATTGGAGAAATAATAATTTAATTGGGAATGGTGGCTTTTAATGATGTTATTTTTTGATTTAATAGATAGTGAAAAGGATAAAGTAAAATTTGAACAAATATATAATACATATAAGAAAACTATGTTTTATATATCAAATAAAATCCTAAAAGATGAACATTATGCTCATGATGCTGTGCAAATGAGTTTTTTGAAGATAATCAGAAACTTAGACAAAATTGATAGAATTAATAGTGATAAAACTAAAGGATTTATTACTATTATAGTAAAAAATACATCCATAGATATATATAGAAAGCTTAAAAGGCAAAATGAGAAGGAAATTCTAAATTTTGAAGAGTATATATTTGAAGGACAAGAATTTCATGATGAAAATAATGAATTAACTAATGAAATAGAAATAGGAATTTTAAATTTACCAGAAAAATATAAAAGTGTATTTTTATTAAAATATAGTCATGGGTTAAATAATGAAGAGATAGCGAATTTATTAGATATAAGTTCTTCCACAGTAAGAGTAAGATTATTAAGAGGAAAAGATAGACTTAGAAAGATTATAGAAGAAAGGAAGGTGGAGCTTAGTGGATAAAATAGATATTACAGATGAACTACTTTATAGTTGCTGTTCAAAAGTAGAAAAATATATTGTAGATAAAATACCTAATGAAGAAGATATAGATTACCTATATCCAAAAAAATTTGAGAAGAAGATAAAAAAGATTATAAAACAAGAAGATAGACCACAATTTTTAAATACAGTATATGCTTATACACGCAAGGTAGCTATAGTATTTATTATTATAACAATGGGATTATTTACTTTAACTATGAGTGTAGAAAGTCTTAGAATACAATTTTTTAATATAATAAAAGAAATTCATGAAGAGTTTACAATTTATAAATTTAATAGTGAAAGTAATAATGATTTAGAATTTAAGAATATGGAGCCTGCTTATTTACCAAAGGGCTTTGAAGAGATAGATAGAGAAATAATGTATGATGGTATTTTAGTTATGTATTCAAATGGAGTTGATTTATTAACCTATAATTATTTTAAAGTAGGTGATTCAAATTTATATTTAGATACAGAGAATTCAAAGACTACAAAGATATTAATTGGGGATATTGAAGGTGAATATATAGAAAAAGAGGGGGATAATACTATTGTATGGGAAGATTCTGGATACTGTAATATGATAACTTTAGAATATATAGATAAGTCACATATTAATAATAAATATGATGAATTAATAAAAATAGCAAAAAATATAAAAAAAATTGAAAAGTAATGAAACAAAACTCCACCTATTGTTCGTTTAATTATATGAAAGGACGATTTAAGGGGGAGTTTTTATTATGAAGAAGAATATAAAAACACTATGGGGAATCAAGTACGTGGAGCTATTGAAAATAGGTCATCAGGTCCATTAGGATTCTCATCAGGTACAATAGATCTTAAATAGTAATAAATAATGTTCATAATATATTATATTATGAACATTATTTATTAAATATAAGGGAGGTAAATTTGAAAAATTTAGTTAATATAGAGATAAAAAAATGTTTAAAAAGAAAAGAGTTTATATTCATATTATTATTGATTATAGTAGCAATATCTATGGATTTTACATTAACTAGTATGCATTTTTATGGTAGTAAAACATCACAATTATTGTCAGCACATAGTGGTATTATAATAAACAATATAATAAGAACTCCATTACAACCTGTCTTTGGAGTATTATTACCCATTACTGTAAGCATTATTGGTTCAGATATGTATTTGGAAGAGAAAATTAATGGAACTGAAAATGTTATAAATACAAGAATAAGTAAAAAAGAGAATATAATAAGTAAAGCTATTGCAATAAGTATTATATCTTTCTTTATAGTGTTAATACCATTATTAATAGATCAAATACTATCGTTAATAGCATTTCCAACTCAAGGTAATGGATCTTTTAGAGAATCAGGATATAAACAGTTAATATATATAGATAAAGGTATTATGTTGAACAGTATTCAAGCTTATTATCCCTACTTAAATAATATAATATTTATGATAATTAGAGCTATATCGGCAGTGTTATTCACATTAATATCTTATGGATTCTCATTTATTCCTAAAGTAAATAAATATTTGTCCATATTATCTTCATTTATAATATATACATTATTAACAACAGTATTATCACTAATATCATTTATTATTTTAATGAGCGGTATTAATGAATCTTTATCAGAAGCGATAGGTACTGATATTTTAGGAGTTAATGGTTATGGAAATATATATGTTCTGTTTGGTATATTACTTATCTATTTAATTTTAGGCATTAAACTTATAAATAAAGGAATAAAGAGTGAAGATGTGGTATAGAAAGTTTATGAAATATATAACTAAGGAAGAGAAAATACTATATTTAGTTTTAATTGCAATGTTTACTATGTTTGCTATAGATGGTTTTAATAAAAGTTTAATAGAATTATATAATTTAATGTTTAATTATATTTCATTTGTATTCTTTTATGTACCAGCATATCTATATATATTGTTAAAAATAATAAAAAATATATCTTTACCAGAAATACTAGTAAGATATGAGTCTATTGATGATTTGATAATGGATCGAATCAAAATTTTGTTTTTTTTATGTTTAAGGATAAGTATATTTTCTGTGATTTTTTCTAGTATATTTTTAGTTTTAAAAGATATAAACATAATTTATTATAAAGAATTTTGGTTAATGAGTATTTTATCCATAGGAACTCAATTTGTAGGGTGGTTTTTTATAGGTTTATTATATCTGCTTTTAGTAAAAATATTTAGACATGAAATGTTAGCTTATATTATTGAGATATTTATGTGTACATCGATGATCTATGTATTGTCTTTAACAGCTCCTGTTTTTGTAAAAAGATATATAAAGCCTTTGTGGGAAATAATGTATTTTTATGATTTTGATATAAATATGAAAACTAAAGTTTTATATATAAATTTAACAATAATTATAAGCGTAATGATTATATATTTATATAAATATTTATTAAAAAGCAAAGATATAGGGAGATGAAAATAAATGAGTATAAAAAAAGTTAAAATAACAAGAAATATATATACTTTTATTTTAAGTTCATTTATATATAATTTATTATTATCATTTATGTATATTGGCTCTAAAGATGTTAACGAGTTAATAATAAATATATACAGCAATATAGATTTATTACATTTGGATGATATAAGAAAAATAATTCTATGGATATTTCCACAGTTAATTATAGTTAGATATTTTGGGAATTTCTTTGAAGAAAATTTATTAGATAATACTACTGTTATTTTTACAAGAACAAATAAACGAAGTTATTTTTTATTAAAAAATATATTCAGCTTATTTATTAATTTTTTGATATTTTTTATGGTGCAAGTAATATGTATTATCATTGTATCAGTAATTAATAAAATTCCAATAAATATAGATTTAAGCAGTTTTCTAATTGTATGTAGGATAAACTTATATTATTTTTTGATGTTATTAATAATAAATGGGCTTAGTGTGTTGTGGAAGTCTATTAATGTAGTATATATAGTTATGTTATTAAAAATGTCCATGATATATTTGTCCGGTATGTTATTAGAATACTACAATTTAACAATAAAATATTTACCTATAAATATTGGAATAATATTTAATGGTAGTTTTAATACAGGTATAAATAATATAGAGGCGATAACTTATTGCTTACTATATATATTATTATTTTTAATAATAATACTATTTTTATTTAGAAAGAAAGAATTCTTAAGTTAGTAAAATTATCATGGGGGGTAAAAGGCAAATGAAAAAAATATGTGTAAATAATATGTCTAAGATAATAAATGATACAGATATATTAAAAAATATAAATATTGAATTTGAAGAAGGAAATATTTATGGTATATACGGTCATAATGGTTCTGGTAAAACAATGTTTTTTAGAACTTTATGTGGATTAATAAAACCATCAAGTGGATTTATAGAAATAAATGGAGATATATTACATAAAGATATAGATTTTCCCAAAAGCATAGGAGTATTAATTGAGAACCCTAGTTTTTGGAAAGATTACAGAGGAATAGAGGTATTAGAAACTTTAGCAAAAATAAAAAATACTGCAAGTAAAGAAGATTTGATAGATGCAATGAATAGGGTTAGACTTGATTATAAAGATAAAAGAGTTTTGAGAAAATATTCATTAGGTATGAAACAAAGGCTGGGAATAGCGCAAGCCATTATGGAAAAACCAGAAATAATAATATTAGATGAACCGACAAATGCATTAGATGAGAAGGGTGTAAATTTAGTTTATAAAATATTAGAAGAAGAGAGAAATAGAGGCGCTATAATATTAATATCTAGTCATAATAAACAAGATATAGAAAAATTATCAGATTATAAGATAAAAATAGATAATGGAAGTATTGTAGAAGTTAGGGGTAATTAAAGATGGCTAAATTAAGGCGATTTATATGGATAATTATAATAATTATATTGTTAGCTATGATTATGTTAGCTTTTAATGTAAGGCAAAGTTTTGTAAAAGATACGGATATTAATTTATATATTAATGACAAAAATATTTTATGTACGATTTTAGAGCATCAAGAAGATATAACTAAAGACTTTATAAAAAATGAAGAAATATCAAAATTAGAACAACTGGAAAAAATGTCACCAGTTATAGTAAAAGTAAAAGTAGATAGTGATTCCCCTAGAGAAATATATGAAGAAGCTACTTTGACAAAAGTAAAGGTAAAAGAAGTATTTAAAGGTAATTTAGATAAAGAGAGTATATATGTATTTGAACCATTTTATATACTAACTGATCCTCCTATTATTATAAATTCTTTAGATGGATATAATGTTATGGATAAAGACTTAGAATATATTTTATTTTTAAGAGATATGAAAGATTCCAATTATACACCAGATGATACTATTTACATGCCAACTACTACATTATTAAGTAAGTATTCTATTAATAATACAACATTAAAATTGAATAGTGTTAAATTGATAAATAATGAAGTAAAATATCGCAATGTAAAGGGCTTAGATATTATAAATAATAATTTAAAAGATATAGAAAAATATAACGATATGAAATTGAATGTTTTAAAAAAATATACAAATAGAAAGTAAGATAAAATTGCTTTACAAAAATATAAATTTAAATTTAGCACAGTAACAAAATTGCCTCTTAATTAATATCTTATTAAGTAGAATATTTTAGGGGGCATGTGTATATGAAAGGTAATGTAAGAAAGTTATTCCCAGGGGCAAATACTTGTGATGGATTTTATTCATATTTTGATTATATATTTCCAAAGGATGTTAATAGAATTTTTTGCTTAAAAGGAGGTCCTGGAG
>NZ_JAGHFM010000078.1 GCF_017888745.1 Terrisporobacter sp.
ACTTGACCAGACTCATTAGTTTGCAAATTACTATAAACGATACCGGTATTATTATATTCTTCATCTAAGCCATAGATATTTACAGTAGCATCTTGAATAGGTCTATTTGTTGAAGAATCTATAACACTAACCGTTAAGAAACCATCTTGCATATAATCACCCCTTCTATCTATAAAATAAGTTATTTACATTTTAATTTATTCTATGAAAAGTACATTGATTTTGTTAAGAAAAAGAGAAATTAAAAATGATAATATTAAATTTTTTTAGTAATGGGGATAATAAATATTAAAATGAAATCTTTATATAATAATATATATGCAAAGAAAGGTTATATGAAAATATGAAAATTGATTTATTGATTTTAGCAGTAATACCTGTAGCTATTTTTATATGGTGGATACGTTTAAAAGATAGATATGAAAAAGAGCCTATTATTAAGTTAATATCATACTTTATTTTGGGAATAGTAGTAAGTATTTTAGCTATAATTTTTGAATTATATTTAAATAAAGTTGATATATTTATGGGAGCTATTAAAGATTTATATATTGCATTTTTTATAACTGCATTTACAGAAGAAGGATTAAAAGCTATTATATTAATACCTATTTTATTAAAGGATAAAGACTTTAATGAAAAGATTGATGGGATAGTGTATTCAGTTTTTTTATCTTTAGGATTTGCAACAGTTGAAAATATAATATACTTAATGAGAGAGAGTAGTGATTTATATTTACAGCTGGGAATAACTAGAGGTTTAATATCTATACCTTCTCATATAATGTTTGCTATAACTATGGGGTATTATATTTCAAAATATAAATTTGAAGAAGATAAAAAGAAAAGAAATAAATATTTAGCATATTCAATTATAATTCCTATATTACTTCATGGAGTTTTTGATTTTATCTTGATGATAGGATATAGATGGGCTATTATAGTCTTTATAGTATATATAATATTTTTATGGAAGGTTAACTTAGATAAGATAGATAAATTTACATTATATTCAAAAATAAGATTTTATAAGCGAAAATATAAGAATGGGAAGGGAGATAAAATTGACTAATCTACCACAACAATTTTTAGATGAAATGAAAGAAATTTTAGGACAAGAGTTTGATAATTTCTTAAAAAGTTATGATGATCCTAAAACTACTGGTTTAAGGTTAAATACTATGAAAATGAGTAAAAAAGAATTATTGGATTTAGATTTATTCCAATTAACAGATATACCATGGTCTAAGGAAGGGTTTTACTATGATGAATCTATAGATAGACCAGGTAAAAATCCTCTTCATGAAAGTGGTGCATATTATTTACAAGAACCTTCTGCTATGAGCGTAGTTCCTAAATTGGATGTACAAGAGGGGGATAAAGTTTTAGATTTATGTGCGGCACCTGGAGGAAAATCTACATACATATTATCAAAATTAAACAATACAGGTTTACTAATATCTAATGAAATAAACCCTACTAGAATTAAGGCTCTAGGTGAAAACTTAGAAAGATTTGGAGCTAAAAACTGTATTATTACAAATACAGACTCATCTAATTTAAAAAAAGTATTTACAGGGTATTTTGATAAAATAGTTATAGACGCACCTTGTTCTGGTCAAGGAATGTTTAGAAAAGATGAGGTAGCGATAAAAGATTGGAGTTATAGTAAAGTACTAGAGTGTCAATCCATACAAAAAGAGATAATACGAGATGGATTTAGAATGCTAAAAAAAGATGGAATTCTAGTTTATTCTACATGTACCTTTGCAAAAGAAGAAAACGAATATGTTATTGAGGAATTTATAAATGAGTTTGAGGATGCAGACCTTATAGAAATGCACAGACTTTGGCCTCATCAAGTTAAAGGTGAGGGACATTTCGTTGCAAAAATTAGAAAAAGTAGTGATGAAGAATGTTATACAAAAAAGGTTAAAACTAAATCACTAAATAAAGAATTAAAAGATTATAGAGAATTTGAAAAGAAATTTTTAAATGTAGATATAAAAGGTGATTTTTATTTAAAAGGTGAAAACTTATATTTATTACCGGATAATTGCCCTGATACTAAAAAATTAAAGGTACTTAGAAATGGTCTTCATTTAGGTATTCTTAAGAAAAATAGATTTGAACCATCTCATGCATTATCACATTATTTAAAAATAGATGATGCTAAGTATGTGGAAAATTTAAAAATAGATGATACGAAAGCTTTAGAATATTTAAAAGGGAATACTCTTAACACAAATCAAAGTAGAGGCTGGGTATTAGTTACTATAGAAGGTATACCTCTAGGATGGGGTAAAGAGTCTAATGGAATTTTAAAAAATCACTATCCAAAAGGGCTTAGAATTAACTATACTTAAATTGGTGTAGTAAAAATTTTAACTATGAAGGATAATAGATAAATTAAATTTAATAATATAAAATATTTAACTTATGAAAATTACTAGAATTATAAGTAACATATTTTATAGAATAGCATATTATTGAGGAGATGATATTTTGAGTGAAAAAGTGAAAAAAGAAATTTTTGAATGGATTAAGGTATTTGCATTAGCTATCGTATTTGCCTTTTTAATAACACAATTTATAAAACCTACATTAGTAAGAGGAGATTCTATGTATTCTACTTTAGAAGAAGGTGATTATTTAATTATAAATAGGATGGCTTATAAATTTGGTGATCCACAACGTGGAGATATAATAGTCTTTGAATCTGATTTACAACAAGATGACGGAACAAGCAAAGATTTAGTAAAAAGGGTAATAGGTGTTGGTGGAGACACAGTCAAGATAGAAAATTCAAAAGTATATGTGAATGGAACAGAGCTAGATGAGCCATACATAGATGAGCAAATAACGGAAGGTAATGTAGATACTGTTGTGCCAGAAGGGACAGTTTTTGTTTTAGGAGACAATAGAGATATAAGTTTAGATAGTAGATATGAGCAGGTAGGGTTTATCAATGAGTCTGATATATTAGGTAAAGTTTTTGTTAGGTTATATCCTTTTAATAAAATTGGGCTATTAGAATAAAATAGTAAAGGGGTAGTTAAGATGAAGCGATTAAATTTAAATATTGAAGGCAAAATAAAAAGCTTTTTAATAGAAGATGATTCACAAGGTATAAAATTAGAAGATATTATCCATGAAATAGAGGATAATTATAATGGATATATTACTATTGCATCTATAGATAATAAGCTAAAAGAATTAACTACTATAATAAATGAAGATTGTAATATTAAATTCTTAGATACTAATAATAGTGATGGGTATAGAGTTTACTCTAGATCTCTTACTCTTGTTTTTATAATGGCTTGTGAAGAATTATATGATAATTGCAAGGTTACCATAGAACATTCTTTATCTAATGGATTGTATTGTGAAGTTCATACAAGTAAAGTATTAACAGAAAGAGATAAAGATATTATAAAGGCAAAAATGCAAGAGATTATAGATAAAGATTATCCTATAGAAAAAAGTGTTACTACTAAAAAAGAAGCCATAGAGCTTTTTAAAAAACATAATATGCTTAGTAAAGCAGAATTATTAAATTATAAAGAGTATGATGACGTAAAAATATATAAGTGTAATAACTATATAGATCATTTCTATGGTCATATGTTACCATCAACAGGCTATTTAAAAGTATTTGATTTAATAAAATATGAAGGTGGATTTATACTTATTGGTCCTAGTGAAGATAATAAATATAAATTGAAAGAATTTATACCACAACCTAAGTTATCAAATATTTATCTAGAAATGGAAAATTGGTCAAAACTTATGGGTGTTGATACAGTTTTATCACTAAATAAAATAATAGAAAATAAAAAGTACGGAGATTTAATAAGAACAGTAGAAGCACTACAAGAGAAGAAATTAGGTAATATTGCAGATATAATAAAACAAGAAAACAAAAGAATAATATTAATTGCTGCACCATCTTCATCAGGAAAAACTAGTTTTGCTCATAGATTATCTATTCATTTAAGAGTAAATAATTTATCTCCTGTACCAATATCTTTAGATGATTATTTTGTAGATAGGGATAAAACACCTTTAGATGAATTTGGTAATTATGATTTTGAGTCAATACGTGCTATAAATCTGGAAAGATTCAATAATGACTTAAGGGATTTATTAGAAGGAAAAGAGGTAACAATACCTAGATTTAATTTTAAGCTTGGTAAGAGTGAAGAAGGCAAAAAGCTTAAAATAGAAAAAAATCAGCCAATAATATTAGAAGGTATACATGGTTTAAACCCTATACTAACTTCATCTATTCCGAATAAAGATAAATTTAAAATATATTTAAGTGTATTAACCCAAGTAAATTTAGATGATCATAATAGAATACCTACAACGGATTTAAGACTTATAAGGAGAATTGTTAGAGATAATCAATTTAGAGGACATGATGCTACAAGGACTATATTAACATGGGATTCTGTACGAAGGGGAGAAAAACAAAATATATTTCCTTATCAAGAAGAGGCTGATATTATATTTAACTCATCTTGTTTATATGAACTGGCTATATTAAAAGCATATGTGAGACCACTACTAGAAAAAATAGATATTGAAAGTGAAGCTTATTCAGAAGCAAATAGAATATTAAAATTCCTTCAATATTTTGTTGAATTAAAGGATACATCTGATTTACCACCTACATCTATATTAAGAGAATTTATAGGTGGCAGCAAAATTGTTGATTAAAGACGGACTATTTTAGTCCGTCTTTTTATTGTAAAAATAATATATCAATGTTTATTTAATAGTACTAATATTACAAATTAGAAAATGATTTATAAAAAAAATACTATAGTTTTAAATATTATTAAAAATTGAAAGAATTTTTTAAAGAAAAATAAAAAAATAAATTTAATTGTGTAGAAATTTTTGACAATTATATATACTTTAATATATAATGGGATTATATTAAATATAAAAATATTTTAGGGGTGGAATATATGAAAGAAGTATTAGTATTGAGAGATTTAGATTGTATAAAAGCAATTGCTCATCCTCGTAGGGTTGATATTTTGAAAACGTTTGAATCTGAACCTTTATCAGCTAAACAGCTATCTGAAATCTTAGATGAGCCACATGCAAAAATTAACTATCATATTAAAACGTTATATAATGTGGGGATATTAGAATTAGTTGAAGAAAAAATTAAGTCAGGTATTGTAGAGAAATATTATTATCCAACTGCAAACAACATAGTAATAAGTAGAAAAATAATTGATTACACTTTAGAGCAAGATATCGAAAATGATTATATATCAATATCAGATTTTGAAGATACTATAGAATCATTCTATGACGCGGCTGAAGTGGGAGCTTTAAATGGGGACAGTGTCTTAGAATATGATGATGTTCTTTTAACTCAAGATGAGATAAAAGAATTAAGAAGTGCAGTTAAACTTAAGATAGATGAGATGTTATCAAAAAGAAATAATAATGGTAGAGAAAAGGAAAAGAAACATGATATAGTAATGTTTGCAATTCCTTCAGAAATCAATAAATAGTATATAAAGTATCAACTTTGGTTGATACTTTTTTTGTGAAAAATAGTATATAATAAAAAATTAATATAGTATATATATTAGAAAATACTTAATGATAGTCTTTGAGCTAAATCTTCAAGTACTTTTAATCCAGCTATACTATTTCCTTTTTTATCTAAAGACGGTCCAAACACACCGATACCCATTCTATTTGGAACAGAGGCCATGATGCCACCACCTACACCTGATTTAGCTGGTATACCGACTTTTAATGCAAACTCTCCAGAAGCATCATACATTCCACAAGTAACCATAAATGTTTTTATCATTCTAGATATATTCTCACTAATAACTCTTTCTCCTGTTTCTATATCAATGCCATAGTTTGCAAAGAGCAATCCTATTCTAGCTAGGTCTACTACGCTTACTTCTATTGAACATTGCTTGAAATAAAGTTCAAGAGTTTCATTTACATCTCCTTCTATAATTCCATCATTCTTCAATAGATAAGCCATAGCTCTATTTCTATCGCCAGTCAATTTTTCCGATTCATATACAGAATTATTAATTTGTAAGCTATCATTTTTAGCTAGTTTTCTAAAGAATGATAGCATTCTTTCTTCTTTATCCTTTAGATTTTTACCTTTGATTAAAGAAGTAGTTACTATTGCACCTGCATTTATCATTGGATTACAAGGTATTTTAGTATCATTTGTTTCTAATTTCATTATAGAATTAAAAGGATCTCCACTTGGTTCCATTCCAACCTTTGAAAATACATAGTCCCATTCATTATCCATTAAAGCCATAGCAAGTACGATTGTTTTAGAAATACTCTGTATAGTGAATTTTTTATCATAATCACCAGCACAATAAATATTATTATATTTGTCTATTATGCATATTCCTAAATCATCACCATTTGCTTTCTTTAATTCAGGAATATAAGTGGCAACTTGCCCATTAGCTGTATGTTTTCTATTAGATACAATTATATCACTTAACATATTTTCCATATAAAGATCCCTCCTAATATTAATATTTGTAATTTTATTATATTTAAAACATAAAAATTTATTATATATTAAAAATATACTTATATAATTTTACCAAATTAGCATAAAATTTTATTATTTTGAAATAATGTTGTATGTAACATTATACTTTGAAACAGGATAAAGTTCAATTTCCACTCTAGGATTTTCTTTATCAATAAAATCAAATAATAATACAGGTTTTAATTGCTTATCATTTTTTATGATACCACTTTTTTCAATTCCGTCACAAATACTCTTAGGATAGTTATGTAAATCACCCATTCGTTTGTTAGGAAAGTATAACTTCATAACAGTTATTAAATCTTCTTCTATTACTTCGCCATGATACTGAGTATTTATATAACCAGCAATCATATTTTCGTAAGCAACATATTTAGAATATTTTCCTGTTGAAGGCATCCAAGCTTGACCATGAATGTTATGAAGTTTAAAATTAGATTTACTAATAGGTCTGCCTGGTATTGTTAGTTTAATCAAATTATCACTTCCTTATCACTAGTTTATTATAAAACTAAAGAGGATTTAAAGAAAGGATATTTTATGGATAAAGAGAAAATAATAAAGTTTTTTAAAAATAGAGGTATAGATGCTGTTGGAGTTGCAGGTGTTGGACCATACCATGATTTAAAAGAAGTATTACAAGATAAAGTTAACAAAGGCTTAATAACTGGTATGGAAGAGCCTGATTTAGAAAAAAGAACTAACCCTAAACTAATAATGGATAATGCAAAATCTATCATTGTATGCGCTTTTCCTTATTATTTAGGAAATGAATACGACTCTAATATATCTAAATACTGTTATGGACGAGATTATCATTTAGTTGTAAAAGAAATACTTACAGATATATGTGAAGAAATAAAAAGTAAACAAAGTGACTTTGAATATAAAATATTTGCAGATAATGGTCCATTAGTAGATAGATATTTAGCTTATTTATCAGGTATTGGGTATTATGGCATCAATAATAATATAATAACTGATAAATATGGATCTTATGTAT
>NZ_JAGHFM010000079.1 GCF_017888745.1 Terrisporobacter sp.
AGATTATTAAATTTAATAAATAATATAATAGATACTTCTAAAATTGAAAATGGCAAATATAAAATTAATGTAAAAGATGAAAATATAGTTTATGTAGTGGAAGAAGCTGCCTTAACATTAAAAAATATGATAGAATCTTCTAATATAGAGCTTCTAATAGATACTAATATAGAAGAAAAAATAATAAAATGTGATGCTTATGAAATTGAAAGATGTGTTGTAAATCTCGTAAATAATGCAGCTAAATTTACGCCAGAAGGTGGTAAAATTACAGTTAATATAGAAGATTTAGGTGAGGATATAAAGATTAGTGTTGAAGATACAGGTATAGGAATTGATGAAAAATATCACAAAACTATTTTTGATAGATTTAATCAAGTAGTAGATGAACAAAGAGAAGTAAAAGGTGGAAGTGGTTTAGGACTTACTATAACTAAGCATATTATTAATCTACACAATGGAGAAATTTTTGTAGAAAGTGAAAAGGGTAAGGGGACTAAATTTACAATAATTTTACCTTGTAAATAGAGATATTCTTGATAAAATCAAAGTATGTTATATAAAAACTTTAAAAATTATGATTTGCCATAAGGTTATAGTTTTGTAGTTTTTTGATAGTAAAATAAAGACATTTAAATAAATTATGAGATATATAAATATAAAAAGTTATAGTTGGAATATAATGGTTTTGACAAGATTATTTTTATATGTTAATATAAATAAGAATTAAGTAAACCAGATAATCGCAGGTGACAACAGTCACGTGAGGAAAGGCGGAGCTCCATAGAGCAGGGTGCTAGGTAACGCCTAGTGGGAGTGATCCTAAGGAAAGTGCAACAGAAAATAACCGCCAAGATTTTTCTTGGTAAGGATGAAAAGGCGAGGTAAGAGCTCACCGTTTCCTAGGTGACTAGGAAAGCCGTGTAAACCCCACCTGGAGCAAGACCAAAATAGGGCTAAAAGAGTGCTGCTCGTACTCTCCGGTAGGTAGGTCGCTTGAGCATATTGGTGACAATATGCCTAGATAGATGATTATCAAATACAGAACTCCGCTTATAGATTTGCTTAATTATAAAATCCCTTAGGGGATTTTTTTATTGTAATGAAATCAAGCTAAAAGAAGCTATGTAAAAGTATAATATAAATTAAAACAAACCTTCATTAAGAATAAATCTTAGTGAAGGTTTTTATTTATGACGAAAATGTAAGAAAAACTTAAGACTATTGTTTTTGTATTTTTATATTAAATAAGTTATAATTTTTAAGGATAACTTATTATAATCATGGGGGAATATTTATGCACAAAAGTTTAAAAGATAAATTTAAAGTTACCAAAGAATCTATTATAGAAGTAATTTTATGGTTGATAGGTGGGCTTTTTTTACTAATAACAACAGAATTTTTATTAAGAGGAAAGATAAAATATGTTAAGTTATTATTTTTAAATAAGTCAGGTGTGTTTTTAGTAAATTATTTACTTATACTTTTATTAACATCTTTTATTTTTATTCTTAAAAGAAAGAAAACATTTTACTTTATAATTTCAGTTATTATACTGGCTGTATCTGTTATAAGTAAGTATTTATTTAATGTCAGAGGGGTACCTTTTACATTTTCAGATATATATTCAATAAGTGATGGATTAGAAATTGCAAGTAACTATGTAACTTTACCAATGATAATTGGAGTTTTAGTTTTTTTTACTTTTATAATTTTAATTACAATATTTTTATTTAAAAAAGAAAAAGATAATAAAAGAATTACTAGTTTAAGTAATATAATACTAATTTTGATTATTATTATTTCGTTTCCTTTAATAACAAAATCACAATATGATAATGGCAAAATGGGATATATGAGATGGGATATTACAGCTTCATATAAGAAAAATGGATATGTTTATTCTACTATAGAATCAGCAGTAAAATATATAAGAGTTAAACCAAAAGGGTATTCTAAGGCTGCTATAGATAAAATTAGAGAAAAAGTTGATGAGAAAGCCCAAGAAGACAGTAGAAGGATAAATAAAAATAAACCTAATATGATTTTTGTTCAGTTAGAAGCTTTTATGGATCCAACTTTGATCAAAGAAATTAAATTTAGTAAAGATCCTATTCCAAACTTTAGAAAAATTTGTGAAAAAAGTAAAGGATATTTAGCAGATGTACCAACAACAGGTGGAGGAACTGTAAGAACTGAATATGAGGTGATGACAGGAAATAATATTGATTATTTAACTCCAGGAGAGATACCATATAATACTATATTAAAAGGCAAGTACTATAATTCAGTGGCAACAACATTGAAAGAACAAGGATATAGTGCTCATGCTATTCACAACTTCCAAGGAAATTTCTATACAAGAAATAATGCTTATGAAAAGCTTGGATTTGATACATTTACTTCCATAGAGTATATGAATGAATATGAAAAAAATGAAAGAGGTTGGGTAAAGGACACAGTACTTACTAAATATATAAAAAAAGCTTTAGAAAGCACAGAAAGTAGAGATTTAGTTTATGCTATTTCTGTTCAAGGACATAGTGCTTACCCAGAAGACTCTTTAGAAAAATATGATTTTGATATAAAGGTAAGTGGAAATTTAGATGAAAAAGACAAAGGGCAACTATATTATTACGCAAATCAGATAAAAGGAACGGATGACTTTGTAGGAGATATAATGGAAATGGTAGATGAAAGTGAAGAAGATACATTAGTTGTTTTTTATTCAGATCATATGCCAGCTTTGAATTTATTTTTAGATGAAAGTTTTTACTTAGATTCTTATCAAGCTCCTTTTGTATTTTATAGTAATTTTGATATGGAGAATTTTAAATTTGATAACACAGAAGCATACAATATAAGTACATTAGCAATGCAATTAGCTGGTGTTGAGTATGGTCCTATAGAAAAGTTTCATGCATATTTAGGCAATGACAAAAACTATGATAAATATGAAGAACTTTTAGAGTATGATTTATTATTTGGTAAAAATTATTATTTGAAAAATAATGAAAAGGCAAAAGAAAATAAAATGCAAATGGGGCTAGATGATGTTGTTGTAAGTCATATTGAAAATGATAAAAATCATATTTTTATAAAGGGATTGAATTTCACTGAAAATAGCTCAGTATATATAAATAAGCAAAAAATAGATACAACATTTATAGATGAAAGCACTTTAAAAATTAAGATGATTGAAGATGTAAATACCTTAGTGGTTAAACAGTTAGGACGAAATGATGGACTTTTAGGTCAGTCTAATGAAATATCTATAAATGATAGTATTTTGTCTAAGAAATAAGATTAAAACAGAAGCTAATAATGTTATACATTGATAAAAGATGATAATGTAATTGAATAAGTAATTAGATTTATACTTAGCAAGAGAAGATATAATAAAAAAGAACAGTTATATAACTGTTCTTTTTTTATTGTAATGAAAGTAGTAAAACTCATTTATTATTTATAAATATCAAGTTAATATCATATTATTAACTATAAAAGTATCAGAGTAGTACCTTATGTATAAAAAGAGGGGGGTTGGAATGATAGTTATTGGAAGAGAATTTTTAAGCTATGATAAAGATAATATTAAATATTACATTAATTTTCCAAAGTTATATAATGACAATGACTTTATAAAAGATGAAATGACAGAGTTGATTAATGAAATTATTTTTGAAGATATAGTCATATTTTTAGAAATAGTTGAAGATAGTAATTCTAATATAGATGAAAATAATATAATGATTAATAGTCTTACAGAATTTGAAGTTGGATTTCAATCTGAAGATATAGTAAGTATAGCTATTGAATATACACAGCTATCAGGTTTTTTAGATATTAGTTATTTAAAAGGATATAATTATGATTTTAGTTTAAAGAAAGAAATTAAGCTTAAAGACTTATTCAAAAAAGAAGTAGAGTTTGAAGAAATATTAAAAAATTATATATCTGAACAAATAGTCAAAATAATTAGAGAGATTACTAATCCTAAAGAATATGGCTTAGATGAAATTATTGTTGATAATATTTATATTGATGAAAATAGTATCTTTTATTTTGATTCTAAGTACTTGATATTACCTTTTTCATCATGTGAGCTATCTCAAAATATAATGAATTTGGTAGAATTCAAAATACCTTTTAATAGAATATATTCTTACCTAAGCGAATATGCAATGAAGAATTTAATCAAATCAATTATATTTTAATTTTGGAGGTATAGTATGTTTTATGAATATAATAGACAATCAGCTGTGGATTATGCAAGACGATGGGCATTAGATAGAAACCCTAAATATAAAGATTATGAACTGTGGGGAGGGAATTGTACAAATTTTATTTCACAATGTTTATTCGCAGGACAAATTCCTATGGACCATTCTGGAGACAATATAATGAAACAATGGTATTGGTATAGTGATAGTAGCAGAACACCTAGCTGGACAGGATCAGAACCATTTTACCAATATTTAATTAATAATAATAAAAATTTATCCTCTAACTATGGTGTTTATGCTAAAGTAGCTGATTATGATGAACTAGAAATAGGTGATATCGTTCAATTAATTCAAGATAATAAAGCCTATCATAATATGATAATAACAGAAGTGATTTTGAATGGAGATGAAATAAGTGATTACTTAATATGTCAAAACACATATGATCTATTAGATTATCCTTTAAGTTTAAAAGTAGGAGAAAGAAGATATATAAAAATATTAGGTTATTATAAATAGTTATAAAGTTGAAAAGAAACTTTCTTGGTGTTAAAATATTTTTATTAGAATTATTTTCAAAAATATATAAAATATACTAAGAAAGGTGAAATTATGGCTAGAAATAGTAAGAGAAAAAGACATAAAAAAACAAAAACTAGAATAAGTAAAAAAAGACTAATGATTGTTGCGTTAGTTTTACTATTAATAGGATTTGGTATATTTAAAGGAATTCAAGTTACATTTTTAGGTATAGATAAACTAAAAAATAATTTTGGAGTTCTTGTGACAACTATATTTGGAGAAGGTGACGATACTAGCCAAGTTAATACTGATAAACAATTTGATTTAGAAGAGGAAAATCAAGATGTTAAGAAGAAATATGTAGTATATATCGATGTTGGTGATGGAGGAAGTGAAGTAGGATATAAAACCAAAGATGGTGTAACTGAGAAAGATTTAAATTTAACTATAAGTAAATTAGTATCTACTAGATTATCTTCTCAAGGTGATATTAATGTAATTGTATCAAGAAATACAGATTCAAACTTATCTAGTAAGGAAAGAGTTGAAGATGCTAATTATCAAAATGCAGATGTTTTTGTATCCATTCATATGACGGGTAATGAAAATCCAACAGCTGAAGGAATTCAAACATTTTATAGAGAAGATTCTAATAATGGATCAGATGAGCTAGCTACTTTAGTACAAAAATCTATGGTTGCATATGTAGACTTAAAAGACAGAGGAGTAACTCCATTTACATTTGATGTATTAAAAGACAATAATATGCCAGCAATTTTAATTCAATGTGGATTTTTAACAAATCCAGAGGATGGGAAAAAATTATCAAATCCTGACTTCCAAAAAGATTTGGCAGAAGGAATATCTCAAGGAATATTATCTTTTTTAGATGCTCAAGGATAAAATAGGAGGGATAAAAATGGGAGAACTACAGGTAAAAAAGAATCTACTAGAAGAAGCTTTAAAGAAAAAGTCTATGGAAGATAATTTTACCATTGTAGAAAATAATAACCTGGTTTTATTTAGATCTTTTCAAGATATCTATGGGAGCAGCTGCCTAGCAGCAATTATATTAAGTAATTCGGCTTATGCTATGATAAATATTTTCTTTGGAAAATTAGAAATAGAAGAAAAAAGAAGCCAAATACTAGAATTAATTAACAAATTAAATACTACGTATTCTGCTAATAAATTTATCCTTAGTGAAAGTGACGAACTTGTATTACAAGTACCTTATATAAGTTTAGCAGAAAATTTTGATGGAGAAATAGTAGTAGATTTATTAAGAGAATTATTATTTATATTATTAAAAAAAGAATATATCAAGTTCCAAGAAATTCTAGGTGATAGTATGATGATGGATTTCAAAAACTGATAAATTGAAAGCTTTGAAGTAATAAACTTCAAGGCTTTTTTTATTGTAAGAAAATGATATCTTATCTAATTTGTAGATATAAATGTAATTTCCAATATATATAATCTACTTATATATGTATAAAACTCTTATAAATAGGTTAATAATTGATAGTAATAACTATTAAAAGGAGTTTAGTATGTGTGAAGTAACAGATTTTTATCAATATAAGTATAGTAAAAATAATTATTTTATTAATATAATAATAAGTATAGAAAGTGCATATGGAATAAATATATTATTAAAAGAAAAATTAAAGCAGAAAAGATTAAGAAAAGATTATAGATGTGCTTATTTAAAATTAAAAGAGAAAATAAATGAAGTTAATATGAATTTGCCATATGTAAAATTAAGACTTAATAAATGTTATTTACAGTATTTAAAAGATTTATATTATGATTATTATGATAGAGAAGAAAGTACATGCGTAAAAGAAGTGATTCATCATCTTCAATATTTTATAGAAGAAGATGGTGATAATTTATATAAATTTTATGATTTAATGGAAGATACAAAAATAAATGTATTATTACTTAACTAAAGTTAGATTATTTAAATCATTTAAAATATAAAAGGTTGCATGGTATATTTAACACCTTGCAACCCTAATTAGTATATATTTTTATTAAAATAATTTTTGACAATCAGTATATTCATATACGTCCATCAAAGCTTCTCCGAATCTTTGATAATGAACTATTTCTCTTTCTCCTAAGAATCTTAAAACATTTTTTATATCTACATCATCAGTTAAATTTATTAATTGATAATAAGTTGCTAATGCTTTTTGCTCTGCAGCCATATCTTCGTGTAAATTAGTTACCGAATCACCAAAAACATTTATATAAGCACTTGTAAAAGGAACACCATTTGCATCAGATGGTTGGATACCATGCCCAAATTGAGCATAGTTTGGACCTAACCCACAAGCTTTCATCTCTTCAGGTGTAGCATTTTCAGTTAATTGATAAATCATAGATGCAATTATCTCAACATGAGCTAATTCTTCAGTACCTATATCAGTTAATAAGCCTTTTGTTTTTCCAGTTGGCATAGTATATCTTTGTTGAAGATATCTAAGTGCAGCTGCTAACTCACCATTAGGTCCGCCAAGTTGAGTCATAATGAGCTTAGCCATTCTTAAGTCTTTTTTATGCAATGTAACTGGAAATTCCAATACTTTTTCATATATCCACATAAAATTAATCCTCCTATTTTATCTTATTCATAGAACTCTCTTTGCCATGGCCAAGGATCATCAACCCATTGGAAAGGACAAGTACCCATATTACCACCATGTCCAAAGTTCATTAGTGGTCCATATTTTTTTTCATATGCACAAACTGCTTGGTGGAATTGTGAACCAAGTGAGTTGTAAATATTTAAAGCATTTTTATCTTCTGGATTATTGTCTAGATATAAATTCATATCTACACATGCAAAACAAAGCTCTTGAATTTTTCTTATTTGTTCAGCTCTACTCATGCTTGCCATTATCTTCTACCTCCTACTCTCTTTTTAGGTGATAAATATAATGATGGATTGTAATTTTCAGAATCGAATAAATTTAATTCTGGAAACAGAGTTCCATATTCTAATGCACATGAAAGGTTGTACATTTTTGTAAGAACTTGATTGTTGATATATGGTCTAACTAGTGAATAACCACAATTTTTTTCAACACCTCTAGTTGTGTTTTCCATATTGTCAAAACCTCCTTGAAGTAATAGATATTTCTATCTTAATAATATATTATTCAAATTTGATAAAATGGTTCTTCATTGCTTGTATAAAACATATAAAATATGATAAAATTAACTTCATGCATAAATATGTGGATAAATGAGGTGAAAAAATGAGTGAATTAGCAGGAAATGGCTGTCAAATAATAGTTCCATTTGACGAGCGAAAACCTTTAAAAGAAATAGAAAAAAGTATATTAAAAAAATATAGAAAATACACTTGGTCTAAATTTATAAAAGCTATAAAAGATTATAAATTAGTTGAAGAAGGAGACAAAATAGCTGTTGCCATATCTGGAGGTAAAGACAGTCTTCTTATGGCGAAAATGTTCCAAGAATTAAAAAGACATGGACAAGTTAATTTTGAATTAGAATTTATAGCAATGGATCCTGGATATCACAAAGATATTAGGCAATTATTAATAGATAACTGCGAATATTTAGAAATACCTATAAAATTATTTGATGCAAATATATTCGAAGTTGCAGATGAAATAGCAAGTGACTATCCATGTTACATGTGTGCAAGGATGAGAAGAGGGGCCTTATATAATAAGGCAGAAGAATTAGGATGTAATAAGCTAGCATTAGGTCATCATTTTGATGATGTAATAGAAACTACTATGCTTAATTTACTATGTGCAGGAAACTTTAAAACAATGCTGCCAAAGTTAAATTCAACTAATTTTGATGGAATACAAATAATAAGACCACTTTATTATATAAGAGAGGAAAGTATAATTAAATTTATACAAAATAGTGGAATATGGCCATTGAACTGTGCTTGTATGGTTGCGGCAAAGAAAACAGGAAACAAGAGATACGAAATAAAAGACTTAATCAAGAGTTTAGGAGAAAATTTCCAAGAAGTTGAAAAATCAATATTTAGGGCAGCTCAAAATGTTTATCTAGACTCTGTTTTAGGTTGGGAAGAGAATGGAGAGAGACATTCTTTCTTAGATAAGTTTGAAGATATCAAATAAATATAAATAAATTAGCCGTTGGAAAACACATTCAACGGTTTTTCTTTATGTTAATTATGTTAAAATATAATTATAGCAATAAGGATAGGGGGAGTGATTTTGAAAAAGATTTATATGGATTTCGAGATGAACATGCCGAATTCAAAGGGGAAGAAAGATTGCTTTAAGGGTGAAGTCATAGCTATTGGAGCTATTAAGTATGATACGAAAAATGGACATATAGAAACGTTCAAATCTTTAATTAAGCCCATAATTAACAAAGAAGTATTTCCTCATATAGAAGAATTAACACATATTACAACTGAAGATTTATCAACTGCTCCAACTTATGAAAATGTTATGAGAGAATTTAAATCATGGTTAGGAATATTTACTGAAATAGAAGGTATATATACTTTTGGTAATTTGGATTTGACATGTTTTAATTATACAGACAGGATAAGCTCTCAAAGAAATAATCATCCAAGATTTCTAAATAATATAAGAGAGTTATTTGTAGATATAAAAGAGAAATATATAAATTATGGAATAAGATGCATGAATTATATTTCATTAAAAAATCTTCTTAGTTATGCTAATGTTGAATTTGAAGGAGAGGCTCATGATCCTTTAAATGATGCTTATAATTTATATATATTAGATGAAATACTTGAAAAAAATGAAAAGGTAAGAAATTTACTAATTATTCAAGATTTTATAAAGGCACCTTTTACAAATATAAATGATGAACTTGAGGATAAGTTTGACGAATATAAGGAGCACCTATATAATCAAGTTGGTGAATTTGATATATATTGTATGTCTCTAGAAATAATAAAGACTATAAAATCTTATATTAGATCTTCTAAAGAAGTTAATGTACATGATATAGATATTATAAAAGACATATCTAAAAAGCTGGAAGTTTTAGATAATTTAAAAGATATTAAAGAAGGTTATTTATATATACTAGATAATTTATATTTAGATATGAAAGAATTGTTAGAAGATGCATTGTTATACAAATTAAATCAACAAGAATATGAGGAAGAAATAGATAATATAATTGATTTGTTTAATGAAGATTTAGAAATGGAAAATATAACTGAAATAGCAACTGATATAACGTAAAAAATGATTTCAAAAGAAATCATTTTTTTGTTTTAAAAAATAAATTTTACAAATATAAATAAAAGAGAAGATTTTATTTATAAGGGGGAAGATTGATATGTATATAACTACTTCTGTAAAGTTACTTACCATACTAAAGTTGATTATTTTTATAATTATTGTTGCATTTATATATATAAAGATTAAAGAAATAAAAAAATATGGATTAAATAAAAGTAAAAATATAAATTATTTATTAAAGAGAAATACTAAAACTTTAATTAAAAATAAATACTCTAAATTTAATATACATAATAAGGATGAAAATATTAAAGTATATAATTTTAATGGAGAAGATACTGTAAGATATCCAAATGGTGATATATATAAAGGACAAATTAAAAATGGACTTAGAGAAGGTTTAGGGACTTGTTATTTTTATAATAAAGATATGTATGAAGGAATTTGGAAAAATGATAAAATGGAATGTGTAGGTAAATATGTTTTTGCAGATAAATCTTTTTATAGTGGGGATTTTAAAAATGGATGCAAAGAAGGTATTGGAGTATATCAATGCAGTGACTATAAATATATTGGTCAATATTATGCTGATAGAAAGGGAAGGGTAGGCACATTTCATCTTCCGAATGATGAATATTTAAAAGTAATTATAGAAAATGGAACTATAGTTGAAGGGACTTATCTAAGAGACGGCAAGAAGGAAGAATATATTTATAATATTGATTTAGATAATGAGAGGGAAGTAATTAAAAATATTAAATCGTATTTTATAAAAGATGTTTCTAATATATAGATTCAATTTAAGCATTGGGAGGGATATTATGAAAAATCAAAATGAAGAGTTAAAGTTAGCGTTAATTCCCTTTATTATGAATAGAGGAGTCAAAAATAATACAAAAATACCATATGGCGTAACAATGATTCAAGCTAAAAGTATGTGGACGCTAGGACAAAAAGGAGTAGGAGTAAATATAGCAGTCATAGACTCGGGTTGTGACGTAGAACATGAGAGTCTAAAAAATAATATAGTAGGTGTGAGAAATTTTACAGATGAGGATAATAAAAATCCTAATATTGTAACAGATCGAGTAGGTCATGGAACTCATGTATGTGGAATAATCGCAGCAAATGGAAATAATAATAGCATAGTAGGTGTGTCACCTAGTGCTAACCTCTATATATTAAAAGCAATTGATGGTAGTGGAACAGGAAAAGTAAGTTGGGTGGTGAATGCCATTAACTATGCTATTGAAAAAGATGTAGATATAATATCTATGTCATTAGGAATGTCTCAAGGAGATACTAAATTAGAAAGGGCAATAAAAACAGCTATTGGCCGTAATATATTAGTTGTTTGTGCTGCGGGTAATGAAGGCGATGGCAATTATGATGCATTTGAATATTCTTATCCAGCTGCCTATGTAGATGTAATATCTGTAGGGGCAGTTGATAAAAAAGGTATACCAGCTAGTTTTTCAAATTCTAATTTAGTAGTAGACTTGGTAGCACCTGGAGTAGATATAATATCAACTTATCCTAATAATCAATTTGCAAGCTTAAGTGGAACTAGTATGGCGGCTCCTCATGTAACTGGAAGTTTAGCCTTACTTAAAAATTGGTCAAAAGATGAATTTCAAAGAAACTTGACTCAAGAAGAAATATATGCTCAACTTATAAAATATACAAGAAACTTAGGATTCCCTAGAACCGTTCAAGGAAATGGATTAGTTTATTTAAAAGATAGAAAATAATATAAAGACATAAAGTGGCTAAAATATCACATTTATAAAGTGATATTTTAGCTATTTTTTTGCTAAAAATAAAAAAATTTTATTTTTACTATTAAAATTCTACAAAAAAATGGTATAATAAAAAGAAAGGTAACAAAATTGTAACTAATTAGGTGCTTGAAATAAAAAAGATATACATGGAGTGATGAGATGATTAAATTTACAAAAGTTGAAAAGCAATACTCTGATGGTAATATGTGTTTAAAAGATATAAATCTTAGAATAGATAATGGTGAATTTGTTTTTTTATTAGGACACTCAGGTGCAGGTAAGTCAACTCTTCTTAAATTAATAAGTAGAGAAGAAAAATTAACTGATGGAAAAATAATTGTTAATAAAGAAAATATAACAAATATAAAAGATAGAAAAATTCATAATTATAGAAGAAAATTAGGTATAGTATTCCAAGATTATAAGCTTTTACAAGAAAAAACAGTTTACGAAAATGTTGAATTAGCATTAAGAGTAGTAGGAGAAGATCCTAAGAATATAAAACAAAAAGTTATGGATGTTTTAGAGAAAGTAGGAATTGCTGATAAATATAATAAATATCCAGATGAATTATCAGGAGGAGAGTGTCAGAGGGTTGGTATAGCAAGAGCTATAGTTAATAAACCATCTATAATAATAGCTGATGAATGTACAGGAAATCTTGATATGGACAACTCTATTTCTATAATGAAACTTTTAAGTGACATTAATAAAGAAGGAATTACTGTTATAATGGCTACTCACAATTTAGAATTGGTTAAAGAATTTCCAAGGAGAATTGTCAAAATTGAAGATGGCAAAATAATTTACGATACAAAGAGGTATGCATAATGAAAATAATATCAAAAATATCATATAGTTTGAAACAAGGATTAAAAGGTATATTTAGTAATAAAACTATGAGTGCTATATCTATAGTGTCGGTAACATCTGTTTTGGCTATTTTAGGTATAGTGTTATGTATAGTTTTAAATATTAATTCATTTATCGAAACAGCTAAAGATGAAGTAAATGAATTAAGAGTATCAGTTAATTCAGAATTGAAAGAAGATGAAGTTGAGAATATTGAAACAGAACTTAAGAAAATAACTGGTGTAGTAAGTATAAAGTATCAAACTAAAGAAGAAGCCTTTAATAATATGAAGGAAAGTTTTGGAGATGATGATCATCTACTGGATGGCGTAAAAAATCCATTAGATAATTACTATATAGTTACAATAGAAGATTCAAGTACCATTGAAAGTATAGCAAGTAAAATAGAGAAAGTTGCAGGTGTTACTGACATTCAGTATTACCAAGACATAATGGAAAACTTCTTAAGTACTTCAAACACAGTTAAGAAGTTTGGAGGTATAGTAATAGTATTTTTACTAATAGTTTGTCTAGTATTAATTTCAAATACTATAAAAGCTAGAGTATACAGTAAAAAAGAAGAAATACAAGTTATTAAATATATAGGTGGAAGCAATAGATTTGTAGTTACACCTTTCATAGTAGAAGGAAGTATAATAGGATTTTTTGGTTCTATAATATCAGTTTTAATTTGCGCAGGAATTTACAAGTATGTTATAGACAATATTCAACTATCGTTAAATTCTATAGTTGGAAATGTAATGATGCCTTTTTCTAGTATATCTTTATTACTAGTTAGTGTTTTATTTATTACAGGAATAGCTGTTGGTATTCTTGGAAGTGCATTATCAGTTAAAAAATATTTAAAAGTATAAAATGATAGGGGGGAATAAAGTGAAGAAGTTTATTTCGACATCTTTAGTTTGTGCTATGTTATTTACAAGTGCAGGAAGTATATCTGTAAATGCTGAAAGTACAGACAGTAAATTAAAAACAAATCAAGCTAAACAAGATGAGTTAGATGTAAAAATACAAAGCCTAAATAAGAAAACATCAGAAGTCGAGGAAAAAATAAAATCAGCTAATGATAAGATAGAAAAATTAAATGAAGAATCTAAAACATTACAAGAAGAAATTGCTAATTTAGAAAATAATATAAAAGAAAATGAAGAAAGTTTAGGAGAGAGATTAAAAGTTATTAATGATAATTATACACTTGGATACTTAAAGGTTATATTAAGTAGTGACTC
>NZ_JAGHFM010000080.1 GCF_017888745.1 Terrisporobacter sp.
ATAAATATGGGAAAAGTTTAATGAATGAATTATTAACTTTGATTGATAAATTTACATTAAAATTTAAAAATAATAAGAACATATTAATAAAAAATGAGAATGATAAAACAAAAATATTTATTTCATTAAAAGAATTAGGTATAACAGGATATGAATTAGATAATATTTTAAGGGATAAATTTAATATTCAAGTTGAATTATCAAATTACTACGGTGTTCTTTTAATATGTACAATAGGAAATACTAAAGATGATTTCATGAGTTTAGAAACTGCTTTACAAAGTATCATATGTACATATAAAAACAAAAGAATCAAATTACAAGAAATAGATTACCCAAGGTCAATCCCAATAAAAATAATGAATCCAAGAGAGGCATTTTATAAAGATAAGAAATTAGTTAAGTTAAAAGATAGTATTGGCAAGATAAGTGGAGAAAATATAATTCCATACCCTCCAGGAATAAGTTTAGTGTCACCAGGAGAAATTATTACACAAGAAATTATTACTTATATTCAAGAAGGGGTTAAAAGTGGTATGATAGTATGTGGAATTAAAGATACTAGTCTAGAAAATATAGAAATAATTGAGGAATAAATTATAATTTGTTCTTTATGACATAAAAGAAATCAGTTTAGTAATGGAAACAATGGGAGGAATTTATGGGCAAGATTTTTTGTTTAATGGGAAAAAGTAGCTCTGGAAAAGATACTATATTTAAAGAATTAAAAGATGATAGAGATTTAAATTTAAAGCCTATCATATCATATACAACAAGACCTAAAAGAGTTAGTGAAACTCAAGGCATAGAGTATTTCTTTATCGCTAAAGATAAATTAGATGAACTTGAAAAAGATAATAAAGTAATAGAAAAGAGAGTTTATCATACTGTACATGGGGATTGGTATTACTGTACTATAAATGATGGACAAATAGACTTAGATAGAAATGACTATTTATTGATAACTACCTTGGAATCATATAAAAGCTTAAGAGATTATTATGGAAATGATAAAGTTCATCCACTTTATGTAGATATAGAAGATGGAATTAGATTAGAGAGAGCTTTACAAAGAGAAAAAAAGCAAGCTAATCCTAATTATAATGAACTTTGTAGAAGATTTTTAGCTGATAATAAAGACTTCAGTGAAGAAAATCTATCTAATTTAAGTATAAACAAATCATATGTAAATGAAGATTTGTATGAATGCATAAATACAATTAAGAAGGATATTTTAAATTTAATATAGTTTAAATGAGAAGGAGATAGTTATATCTCTTTTTTTGATTTATACAAATCTTTAAAAGTGTATAGAATAAATATAGAAATAAGTAAATAATTTGTTATAATATAAGATAATTACTATAATAATTAAAAAATTATTCTATGGAGAAAATAGATATGTATTTTGAGAATATAAAAGGTCAAGAGTTTGCTAAGAAATATATGATAAACTCTATAAAAAATGGTAAAATCAATCATGCATATATGTTTGAGGGAATTGAGGGTGTAGGAAAAGAAACTTTTGCAAATGAATTAGCTGCATTACTCCTTGAAGGTAATAATCTTGAAAATATACCAGATTGTATAAGGATTAAACCTGATGGTAATAGTATAAAAATAGCTCAAATTAGAAATTTACAATCGGACATTGTCATTAAGCCACACAAAAAATATAAAATATATATCATAGATAAGGCTGAAAAAATGACTGTAGAGGCTCAAAATGCTTTATTAAAAACATTAGAAGAACCACCTGAATATGCTATAATTATTTTAATTGCTAATAATAAAGAAAGCTTGTTACCAACTATAAAATCTAGATGTGAGATAATTAAATTTACTCCTATACCTCTTGTAGAAATTAAGGGTTATTTAATTGGACAAGGTATAGAATCTAATAGAGCAAGTCTTTTATCTGCATTTTCGAGAGGTAGTATGAAAAAAGCATTAGAATTGGCAAGTTCTAATGCTTTTTATGAAATGAAAGAAGATGTACAAAAATACATAGAAATAATTATAAATAAAAATATGGTTGAAATATTAGACATACCAAGTCAAATGGATAAATACAAAAGTGATAGTATAGCAGTTCTTGACATGATGATAAATTATTTTAGAGATATAATGATTTCTAAGGAAAATATAAGCAAGGATATGATAATAAATGCTGATAAAATATTATTTATACAAAATATGAGCAATAAAATTACATATTCTCAGGTAGCTAAAATTATTGATATAATAGAAGATACCAAAGTAAAAATAAAAGGTAATTGTAACTTTAGTGTAAGTATACAAGTTATGTCTTTAAATATATATGAGGTGATTAAATGATAAATATTGTAGGAGTAAGATTTAAAAATGCAGGTAAAATATATTACTTCGATCCAGTTGATTTTGAAATTGAAAAAGATATGGATGTTGTAGTAGAAACTGCAAGAGGGCTAGAGTACGGTACTATAGTTGTTGGAAAGAAAGAAATCGATGAAGAAGGTTTAGTTTCACCATTAAAACCCATAATAAGAATTGCCACAGAGGAAGATACTAAGATATATAGAGAAAACAAAGAAAAAGCTAAAGAAACATTTGAATTATGTCAGCAAAAAATTAAAGAACATGATTTGACTATGTATCTAATAGACTGTGAGTATACTTTTGATAGAAATAAGCTAATTTTCTACTTCACTGCGGAAGGAAGAATAGACTTTAGAGAATTAGTAAAAGATTTAGCTGCTATATTTAAGACAAGAATAGAATTAAGACAAATCGGAGTTAGAGATGAAGCTAAATCAATAGGAGGCCTTGGACCTTGTGGAAGAAGACTTTGCTGTTCTTCATGGCTAGGAGATTTCCAACCTGTTTCAATAAAAATGGCCAAAGACCAAAGTTTATCATTAAATCCAACTAAAATATCAGGTATATGTGGGAGATTATTCTGCTGCCTAAAATATGAACATGATGTTTATGTAGAAGCTATAGAAAAAGTTCCACCAGTTGGAGCAATAGTTAAAGTTGACGGAAATAAAGGTAAGGTTATAGAAACTAATCCATTATTAGAACAAGTTAAAGTAGAGTTTAATGATAAAACTATAAAAATATGTATGAAGGATGAAATTAAAGTGCTTCAAACACCTAAAAAATGTGATGGCTGTGGAAAAGGAAAAGATTTAGATATAGACATGGCTACATTAAGAGAACTTAAAAAATTAGAAGATTAGATAAATAGGGGGATTTTTAATTCCCCTAATATTATGTTAAAGGAGATATACATGGAGGTAAAATTAAAAGACACTGAAAGAATAGATGACCTACAATTAAAAGGACTGAAAGTTATACAAGATAAGAATGGATTTTGTTTTGGTATAGATGCAGTTCTTTTAGCTAATTTTGCTAAAGTAAAAAAAAGAGCAAGAGTAGTAGATTTAGGAACTGGAACAGGGATAATTCCTGTGCTTATAGCTGGGAAAAGTGAAGCTGAAGAAATTGTTGGTGTAGAGATACAAGAAGAAGTTTGGGAAATGGCCAATAGAACTATCAAGTTAAATAATTTACAAGATAGAGTTGAAATAGTTAAAGGTGATATAAAAACAATTGATAAAGATTTAGAAGTGCATGGGTATCATGTGGCAACATCTAATCCACCTTATATGCATATGAATGGAATACAAAATCCAAATGATAAAAAAGCCATTTCTAGACATGAAGTATTATGTGATTTAGAAGATGTTATAAGGGCTGCATCTAGGCTAGTAATGCCAAGAGGAAAGTTTTTTATGATACACAGACCAATAAGGTTAGTTGATATTGTAACTCTAGGAAGAAAGTATAATTTAGAGCCAAAAGTAATCCAATTTGTTCATCCAAGAGCAAATAAAGCTCCTAATTTAGTATTAGTAGAATTTACAAAGAACGGTAGACCAGAATTAAAAATATTAGATCCTTTATATGTTTACGATGAAAATGGTAATTATACTAAAGAGATAGAAGAAATATATGCAAATGAAGATATAGGAGAATAGTAAATGAGTGGAAAATTATATATATGTCCAACGCCTATAGGAAACTTAGAGGATATAACTTATAGAACATTAAAAGTTTTAAATGAAGTTGATTTAATAGCAGCTGAAGATACTAGACATAGTATAAAACTATTAAATCATTTTGATATATCGAAACCACTTACAAGTTATTTTGAACACAACAAAGATTCAAAAGGACTATACTTAATTAATAAGTTACTTGAAGGCGAAAATATAGCTTTAATAAGTGATGCAGGTATGCCTGGTATTTCAGATCCAGGAGAAGATCTAATTAAGTTAGCTATAGAAAATAATATAGAGATAGAAGTTTTACCAGGAGCAACTGCTTTCGTAGTAGCACTTGTTGGTTCTGGATTAAATACTCATAAATTTGCTTTTGAGGGTTTCTTAGATAGAGACAAAAAGCTTAGAAGAAATAGACTAGAGGCAGTTAAAGAAGAAGAAAGAACTATGATTTTCTATGAATCTCCTCATAGATTAAAAGATACACTGAAAGATATGTCTAAAATATTAGGAAACAGAGAAATATCTGTTAATAGAGAACTTACTAAAAAATATCAAGAAATATTAAGAGGAGATATAGAAACTGTAATTAATATATTTAATGAAAAAGACCCTAAGGGAGAATTTGTTTTAATTGTAGAAGGTTTTAAAGGTGAGAAAACTTTAGCTAATGACTATAGCAATTTAAGTGAAAGAGAATATGTAGAAGCTCTTTTAGAAGATGGTATGACAAAAAAAGATGCTATAAAAGTAGTTTGTAAAGAACGAAAGTTAAAAAAAGATATTGTTTATAAACAAGTTTTAGATTTATAAATAGCACATGGGAGTGATTTTATGGATATAGAATTTAAATTAGTTGAAGCTATAAAAAGTAATAATACTTGTGAACAGATATGTGAACTTGATAATTCTATGATATTAGAAAAAATAATTCCTAAAGTAAAAGGTATGAAAGAAGTTGGTGAATGCAAATATCATGTTGTAAATTGTTTTAATCATACCATATATGCTTTGGAGGAATTTGAAAAACTAATTTTAAATGATAAATTTCCAAGTCATTTAAGGGAATATATATGGGAGTATCTTAATAAAGAAGTAGAAGAAAATATTAAAGTATTAAATATTTTAAAGCTAGGTGTATTTTTGCATGATATAGGAAAGGTTGATGCTAAAACTGTAGATGCTAATGGAAGAGCACATTTTAAAGGTCATGAAAAATTTAGTGGCAATATTGCAATAGATGTAGGTAATAAGCTTAAATTATCTCCTAAATCTATAGAATTACTTTATAAATATACTAGATATCATATGTATCTTTTAACTATTTATAAAAAGAATGATGCAGGTCCTGATATACTAAATGAAATGTTTGATAAATTACATGATGATGTTATAGGAATAATGTTATTAGGATATGCAGATATTACTGCTACCAAAAGATTATTAGAACCAAGAGAACATGAAGGTATTTTAAAAACATATATGGAGTATGTTTTAACAAATTACTTATATAAATATAAAAAAAATGTATCCTTTTAGATTTTTAAAAGGATACATTTTTTATGTTATAAAATAGATTTTGACTGAATTGGGGTAGATAATATTACTGATGTTTTTGTAGAACCGATAGTTTTGATACCATCAATAACATTTTCTAACTCATACATATCTTTTACAATAACTTTTAATAAAGAACAATCGTCACCTGTTATATGGTGGCACTCAACTATTCTTGAATCTTCTTTAGCAACTGCTAAAAAGTCAGAATACTTATCACTAGGTAATGATATATGTATGAATGCTTTTATAACTCTACCTAAAGCATCTGGATTAACTATTGCTTTATATCCTTCTATAACTCCAGATTCCTCTAATCTTTTTACCCTTTCTGAAACAGCAGGGGAAGTTAATCCTACTATTTTTCCTAAATCCTTCATAGATATTCTACCATCATTTTGAAGAATCTCTATTATTCTGTAATCTGTTATATCCATTGGTATGCCCCCTTTAAACTATATTATAAATGTTTTTTTGAATCTAACAAGTCAGTTTTTAATTTCCATAGGTTATCTGATAAGTCAACCTTATATGTTTTTGGACTATTAAATCTTTTATATGAATCCCATAATGTATTAAACTGATCTTTAACATACTCTTTAACTTCATTAACACTTTTAGCTATATATTTACATTCACCATTTTTAAATAATGGTTTCTGAAGTTCTTTAACAGTATAATTATTGAAAGTAGTTTTTTTCCAAGTGTATGTAGGATCGAAGATAGTTAAAGGTTTACTTGTATCTATATCTTCATCATTAAGCATAATTAAATCTGCTTCGGCCATATTTTCTTCGTTATATATTCTTATAACCTTTTTAAATCCAGGATTGTTTATTTTTTCTGGTTCTTCAGAAACTTTAATTTTAGGAATTAATGTTTCACCTGAATATGAACCGGCTAATTTATAAACTCCTCCTAGAGATGGTGATTCTGCAGATGTTATTAATTTTGTACCAACGCCCCAAGAATTAATTGCTGATCCACTGGATTTTAGATTAGCAATAGTATATTCATCTAAATCATTAGAAGCAGTATAACTTAAATCATAATATCCAGCTTCCTCAAATAATTTTTTAGCTTCAATAGATAAATATTGTAAGTCACCAGAATCTATTCTAATTCCCTTTGGCTTATGACCTTTAGCTTTTAGATTATCAAATACTTTTATAGCATTTGGAACCCCACTATTTAAAACATCATAGGTATCGACTAATAATAAGCAATTATCTGGATATACATCAGCATAAGCCTGGAATGAGTCTAGCTCTGTATCAAATTTTTGTATCCAACTGTGAGCTTGAGTCCCAACTACTGGAATATCAAACATTTTCCCTGCTAATACATTTGCTGTTCCAGCACATCCACCTATTACTGCTGCTCTTGCACCATAAGTTCCTGCATCTGGACCTTGAGCACGGCGAAGACCAAATTCAAATACAGGATCTCCTTGGGCTGCATAACATACCCTAGATGCCTTTGTAGCTATAAGAGACTGGAAGTTTACTATTGTTAATAAAGCTGTCTCTATTAATTGAGCTTGATATAGTGGCGCCTTTACTGTAATTATAGGTTCTTTAGGAAACATTATAGTTCCTTCTTCAACAGCATATATATCCCCTGTGAATTTAAAATCTTTTAAAAAGTCTAAGAATTTATCAGAAAATAAACCCAGGCTTTTTAAATATTTTAAATCTTCATCTGAAAAATGAAGGTTATTTATGTACTCAACTAACTGTTCAATTCCACAGATGATAGTATAACCACCATTACAAGCATTTTTCCTGAAAAACATATCAAATATAACTATATCTTCATGAATATTTTTTTCAAAATATCCATTTAACATAGTAAGCTGATATAAATCAGTAAGAAGTGTTAAATTTCTCATGGTATTTCTCCTTAAATATTTAAATAAATTAAAAAACCTTATACTTATACTAAAACATAATATACCTTAACTTTCAAGCATAAAGTAGATTGTAGGGTGGATAAAATGGGGGTAAACAAATCATTAATTTTAATTATAAATCATAGAATAGTCTAAAGGGAGGAGGGGGTAATATAAATAAATTATGGTTTTATATGATTACTTTGGGAATAATAGGAAGTATCTGTTTTAATAACTTACATGAAACTAATCAAGCAATATTAAATGAGGGGACAAGGGCTATAGAATTTGCAATAACCTTAGCAAGTGTCATGGCTCTATGGATGGGAATTATGAATATTGCAAAAGATTCGGGCCTAATAGAAAAAATAGCAAATAAAATAAGTCCTTTGATGAAAAAGTTATTTCCTTCAGTTCCACTAAATCATAAAGCAATGTCTTATATGGTAATGAATATGGTATTAAATATGCTAGGGGCTGGAAATGGTGCAACTGCATTTGGATTAAAAGCTATGCAAGAACTACAAACTGTGAATCCAAATAAAAAGAAAGCATCAAATGATATGATTATGTTTTTAGTAATTAATATTTCATCTATACAAATTATTCCTTTTACTATGCTAAAAATAAGAATGGATGCAGGTTCAACAGATCCAAATTCCATTATTATTACAACTTTGTTTGCCACAGCAATATCTACAATAGTAGGTATAGCAAGTTGTAAGATATTGCAAAGGAGGTATAAGTAATGCTAGATTATTTTTCTAATATTGCCATACCTGCAATAATTTTGTTTATCGTTATTTATGGTAAGAAACAAAACGTAGATATATACGAAAGTTTTATAAACGGTGCTATTGATGGATTAAAAACAGCTTGGAATATACTTCCTTATATAATAGGTATATTTTTAGCTATTGGAATATTCAAATCAGGCAAAGGAATAGAGGTTTTAGAATACATATTTACACCATTTGCAAATTTTTTACATATACCAAAAGAATTGATAGGATTAATAATTGTAAAACCACTTTCAGGAAGTGGTGCTCTTGGGGTATATTCGGAGCTTATACAGAGGGTAGGTATTGATTCACTTGTCGAGCAAATGGGTTCAACTATGGTAGGTGCATCAGAAACTATTTTTTATACTATGGCAATATATTATGGAAGTTTAAAAATTAAAGATACAGGACATACTTTATTTTGCTCTTTGTTATGCCATATAGCTGGTGTGTTTGCATCAGTATTTATATGCAATCTTTTATTAACATAATTATTAATATATATTGACAATAAAAAATAAATTTACTAAAATTAAGAACATAGTAATAAAAAATCTAAAACTAGAATATAGGTATGAAGTTTTATTATTTTGAGAATAATATTTATCACATATGGTAAATATCTATACAAATTAATATTATATAAGCTGAGAAAAGAAGAGTAAGTAAGGATTTTTTCTACAGAGAGCTAGGTTAGGTGAAAGCTAGTGCTAAAAGAATTACTGAAGATGGTCTTGGAGCTTTTTATCTGAATAATTAGGATAAAACATTTAGACATGTTATAGTCTACTAAGATATCTATTTTTATAATAGATAAATTAGGGTGGTAACGCGAATAATCTCGCCCCTATGGAACCCATAGGTGGCGAGTTTTTTATTACAAAAATATTAAACGAGGAGGCAATAAAATGAGTAAAGAAACATTTTATATAACGACACCTATATACTATCCAAGTGGTAGATTACATATAGGTCATACTTATACAACTGTAGCAACAGATGCTATGGCAAGATTTAAAAGATTCTGTGGTTATGATGTAAAATTCTTAACTGGTACAGATGAGCACGGTGAAAAAATCCAAAAGAAAGCTATTGAGCAAGGTGTAAGTGAAATAGAATACTTAGATGGAATGATAGCTGGAATAAAAGATTTATGGAAGACTATGGACATATCTTATGATGATTTCATAAGAACTACAGAAGATAGACATAAGGTTATAATCCAAAAAATATTTACTAAATTATATGAACAAGGTGATATATACAAAGGTGAATATGAAGGAAGATACTGTACTCCATGTGAAAGTTTCTGGACAGAGTCTCAATTATTAGAAGGAGACAAATGCCCAGACTGCGGTAGAGAAACTTATTTAGCTAAAGAAGAAGCTTACTTCTTTAAATTATCTAAATACGAAGATAGACTAAGAGAATTATTCCAAAACCCTAACTTCTGTTTCCCAGAATCAAGAAAAAATGAAATGGTTGCTAACTTCTTAGATAAAGGTTTAGAAGATTTATGTGTAACTAGAACTACATTTGACTGGGGGATCAAAGTACCTTTTGATGAAAAACACGTTATATATGTATGGGTAGATGCTTTATGTAACTACATTACAGCATTAGGGTACTTATCAGAAGATGATTCTGAAATGAAAAAATATTGGCCAGCAAATATCCAAGTTGTTGGTAAAGAAATCATGAGATTCCATACAATTATATGGCCAGCTTTATTAATGGCACTAGATTTACCAGTTCCACAACAAGTTTATGGTCATGGATGGATATTATTCGGAAATGATAAAATGAGTAAATCAAAAGGAAATATAGTTTATCCTGAACCAATGATAGAAAGATATGGAATAGATACACTTAAATATTTCTTATTAAGAGAATTTGCTTTCGGTCAAGATGGAAGTTACACTCATAGAAACTTTGTAACAAGAATAAATACAGACTTAGCTAATGATTTAGGTAACTTAGTAAGTAGAACTGTATCAATGGTGGAAAAATATAATAATGGTATAATACCAGAAGCAATAGAATCTACTGAGTTTGATGCAAGCTTAAAAGAGCAAGCTAAATTATCTAGGGAAGTATTTGAAACTCAAATGAACAAAATGCAATTCCATGAAGCATTAGAAGGTGCATGGAAATTAGTAAGAAGAACAAATAAATATATCGACGAAACTATGCCTTGGGCTTTAGCTAAAGATGAAGCTAATAAGGGTAAATTAGATGCAGTACTATATAACTTATGTGAATCTATAAGAATAATAGCTACATTAATTAACCCTATAATGAACACTACTGCTAATAAAATCTATGACCAAATAGGAGTAGCAGGACAAGAAGAATTAACAAATTGGGAAAGTACTAATGAGTTTGGTTTAATTAAGCCAGGAACAAAAGTACACAAAGGAGAAGCTTTATTCCCAAGATTAGACATCGAGAAAGAGGTAGCAGAATTGGAAGAATTATTTGCAGAAAAAACAGAAATAGTAGAAGAAGTAGCTCCTTTAGAGCATAAAGAATTCATAGGAATAGATGAATTAGATAAAGTAGAATTAAGAGTTGGTAAAATATTATCATGCGAAAAACATCCTAAAGCTGATAGACTTTTAGTTTCTCAAGTTAAATTAGGACCAGAAACAAGACAAATAGTATCTGGAATAGCTAAATGGTACAAGCCAGAAGAAATGGTAGGAAAAGAAGTTATAGTAGTATGTAACTTAAAGCCTGTTAAGTTAAGAGGAGTAGAATCTCAAGGTATGATATTAGCTGCAGGAAATGACGGCGACGATTTAATAGTTCCAGTTGCTACTGGTGCTAAAGATGGTTGTGAAGTTAGATAAGGAGATGTAACTATGTTATTTGACTCACATGCTCATTTAAATGATGAGAGATTTGATGAAGATAGAGAAGAATTAATTTCTTCTCTACAAGAAAAAGGTGTGTGTTTAGTAGTAAATCCAGGTGCATGTATAAAAACATCTATAGAAAGTATAGGACTTGCTAATAAATATGATTTTATTTATGCAGCAGTTGGAGTTCATCCACATGATGTGGGAGAATTAGATGATACTGCTATTGATACACTTAGAAAACTAGCAACAGAAAATGAAAAAGTTGTTGCTATAGGAGAAATAGGATTAGATTATTACTATGATAACTATCCAAGAGAAGTTCAAAAGGAATGGTTCAAAAAGCAAATAGAGTTAGCTAATGAATTAAAACTTCCTATAATAATTCATGACAGAGATGCTCATGGAGATACTTTTGAAATAATTAAAAATTACAAAAGTCCTGAAATAGGTTGTGTATTACACTGTTATAGTGGAAATGTGGAATTAGCGAGAGAATATGTAAAGATGGGATGTTATATATCTTTATCTGGAACAGTTACTTTCAAAAATAATAAGAAGACTAAAGAAGTTGCAAGAGAAATTCCTTTAGACAGATTATTAATAGAAACTGATTCACCATATATGGCGCCAACTCCACATAGAGGAAAAAGAAATGATCCTTCATTAGTTCAATTTATAGCTGATACAATAGCTATTGAAAAAGGAATTTCTTATGAGACAGTTTGTAAAGCAACTAAAGAAAATGCAAAAAGATTCTTTGGTATAGAATAGAAAAAAGACTTATGTCAAATCTGACATAAGTCTTTTTTTATGTATAAATTTGTTTTTAATGTATACATAATTGTATCAACTGTATAATATATAGTTATATAGTTGATACAATTTATATAAAAGGAGAAGATTTATGTCAATTTCATTAGAACTTTTATTCCAAATAATTAATACACTTTTGGTAATGTTTGTTCCTACTATTTTAATATTAATTTTTGTTGGAATATATATA
>NZ_JAGHFM010000081.1 GCF_017888745.1 Terrisporobacter sp.
GTTTTATTATCTATGATAATATTAAAAATGTTCAAAGGGAGGTATGAAATGAAACTTATTTTAGCAGAGAAGCCATCTGTAGCTAAAACTATCGCATCCTTTTTAGGAGCAAATGTTAGATGTAATGGCTATTTCGAAGGAAATGGTTATATTATAACTTATGCATTTGGACATTTAGTATCTTTATATGATATGAAAGATTATGACAAAGATAGATATTCTGGCTCATGGAAGATGGAGAATTTTCCTTTTATTCCACAAGATAAATTTAAATTTAAGGTTGAAGATTCTAAAAAAAATCAATTTGATGTAATTAATACATTATTACATAGAGATGATATTGAATATATAATAAATGCAACAGATAACGATAGAGAAGATATACTTACTTAATAGTATGTGTAAATATACATATATATTAATATGACTATATTATTTTTTTATATATTTAAAATCATATACTCTCTTGTATTATCGTGTAATAATTGACTATAATATAATTATCTAATACAAGGAGGTGTTACGATATAAAACTAATCAAAGAAGCAAACTCTATATTTGGTACTTCTTATGAGGTTTACTTAAATAGTACCCTACTTAAAACTATAGACTTTCTTAGAGTTAACAAAGAGCATAATAACTTCGATTATTTATTTTTGATAGATATGAATGGAAATGTTATAGATGATATTTACAACTACTTAAATTTTGAATGTAAATATAACTCTATAAATTCAAGAGAACAAACACTAACTTTTTTAAAACTACTCTATACATTTAAAGAGATAATTGGTAAACCATTCGAATTGTTTACAAGAAAAGATATACAGTTGTTTAGTAGCTTTATCCAGGGGCAAAGTATAGAAGGAAACTATATAACCCTTCAACTAACTACTAAAAGAGCAAATTCTACTCATGATCAATACTTTAATATAATGAGGTCTTATTTTAAGTTTCTTGGAATAATGAATGAAGCGCTCTTTGAGAAAAAAGCTGTAAGCACTGTTAAAGATGGATATGGAATGATGGCTCATGCCCAAAAAAAGGTAGTAACAAAGTATACAACTAATAAATCTCGGCATTCATCTTTTACAGTACTCGCTCCCAAGCATATTAAACTATCTGAGTATCATAAAATAATAGATTTTATAGAAAATCAGGATAAATCAAAACTATTAAAATTAAGAAATCGAATAATAATCGAATTAATGTATGGATCTGGATTAAGGATAGGTGAAGTTTTAGGACTGACGCTAGAGGACTTAGTGATACATCCAGATAACAAAGATTTTTATAAAGTTTTCATAAGGAATAGATTAACTGATAAAGAGTATCAAAAAGCAAAAACGTGCTATAAAGTTAGTCACAAAGACGATTATACATCTCCAGAATATAATAAAAAAGATACAGGGTATCAAACTATAACTGTTACAAAACATGTTAAGGACATGATTGATAGGTATATAAGACTTTCAACAAACATAATGAAAGTTTCAGATGTAGTTTTAAATAATAGAGAAAATTTTGCAACATCAGATTGCGTAACAAAAGAAAGAAAAACACCAAATAAATACTTATTCTTAAATAAAAATGGTACTCCACTTAGTACATCTGGTTGGAATAAAGAATTGAAGTTTATATTTAAAAGTGTTGGTATCTCTTGTGACTCAGGGAAAAAAAGGCAAAATTTAAATCATAGGTTTAGACATGGTTTTGCCATGTTATTGATACAAAATGGCTATCCTATCGACGAAGTTCGTAGTCGTTTAAGACATGCTAATATAACATCTACTGTAATTTATACTAAACCAACTGAAGATGATACATTAAAAAATACAATAGAAATTGATAAATTAAGATTTAAAAATACCTCTATGAGTTCAACACAACGTTTGGAAGGTATAACAAGGTTGATGACTAGGTAGTTTCTACAATTTTAATTATGGAGGGATTTTGATATAATGCAGCATTTAAAAATTAAAGAAAAATATACCCAGATATCATCAGAAATTTCAGAATTAATAAATGAAAATATTGAAGATGAAGATTTAAAATCAGTATTAATTGATTTTTTATATAAAAGAATTTCAGATATAGATATATCATGGATTGATACAGATTCTTCCCGTTATTTACTATATGTAGATGCTTATGCACTTACACAAGTAGTCTCTTCGATGACTTTAATCAATAAAATCAATGATTTAAATTGGGACTTTTTCTGTTATATATTTAATAATCAAGAATTATGCTTGGAGTTAGGAACTAACTTAACTGATAAACCTACATATACATTTATATCTAACATACTTAAATATATAAAAAATACAAGCGGTAATACTGCTTTTAACAGATTCTATTATTACTTATATACATTTTATAGATATGTATATGATTTAAATAAGTACAACAACCTAGATAATATAAAAGAAATTGGAAATTATTACAATATATTTGTGGCAGATATTATTAATTCACTTGCATCTTTAAGGGTAATAACAGAATCTAATAAAGATTTTCTTAAAAAATATATCTATTCCGTATACCCTATTGGATCTAGATATGACGATATAATTCTATGGTCTATACCTATGACAGCAAAAAGAATGACTCAAGGGCTGGAACGAACTTTTAATCTAGTAAATTCTAATGACTTTATAAAAGCTGTTTTTGATGCTTTTATAAATGATTTCAATAGGATAGAGGATTATATAAAGCCACTTAAATTATTTATACATTTATTTAATGAAAGTTGTAATAGTAAAATCCCTTGTTCATTAATAGAGTTTGATGATGATTTGTTTGAAATACAATTTAATTACTTTAACAATTTGGCCCCTATATACGCTGATGATATAAAAAGTAAAAAACTTAACCTCACAAAGATATTATTGTATTTTTATAGATTTGTAGTTAATTTATCAATTAAATCAGATGCACCTATAGGAGTATCTAAGCAATTACAAAATGCTTTTCAAGAGAAAAACTTTATTTCTTATTATAAACAAGGATATAAGTTTATGTATCATAATAAACTTGAAGATTATCCTCCATATGATAAAGTGTGCTTACTTCCTTCTATTCAAAGTATGAATAACGCACATACAGCAAATAGTCGTGCGTTATATTATGACACTTCTGAATTCAACGATAAATATAAAGAAGATATTAAAAATTTCATTTGGAATAATGATGGCTACTTACCTTCAATAATATCTGGTTTATCTATAATAAAGTACTTTTTGAAAGCAAAGGAGGTATTTGATTCAGATATTTTAGATTTAAATGAATCATCTAAGGATTGTGAGTTTAGTTCACCATTTTTAACTTACTATAGAAGTATAATTGAGTTAGACTACCCTAATACTGGAAGTCAAAAGTCTATTTTTAAACAAATTAGGAAGTATCTCAAATTTTATAGTGATAAATACAACGTTAAAAAAACACATTTAGATATTCTTAACTTAACAAAATTAGATAACAAGAGAGATATAGTGACCATAACAGATAATGATATAGATATTCTTTACAATAAATTTAAAGAATTAGAAAAATGTAATATAACAAGATTACAAACTTTAGTATTTGAAATATTTATGCGTACTAATTTAAGGATAGGATCTATACTTAACCTAACTAGAGACTGTCTTAAATATAACAATGATGAAACTATATCGTTAAAATATTTATCAAAAACATCTAAGAATGAATATATAATTCAAAAGATCGATCCTTATATAGCTGAACTTATAGAAGAAGTATTGAATTTAACTAAGTCTTTTATATCTAATGCAAATCCAAGTGATAATCTAAATCAATATATATTTGTTCACGAAAGTCTTAACTATAGACGATATTCATTAATACGATTAAATTTTTATACGTATTTTAAACGTGTAGTTAGCTCAGTAAGTGAAAAATTAGATCGTTCAGACTACTCCCCTTATAATATAAGGCATACTTACATGACTAGTACATTTAAAAATGGTGTTAAATTAGGCTTAAAAGTTAATGATTTGACTGCAATAACAGGAATAACATATAAGACTGCTAATTTCTATTATAGAAATATTGAAGATACTATTGAGTTATACGTCGAAGCAATGTCTAAGGTACAATTTAATGATGTAGACATAAATGGAGAAATACTGTATAGAGAGGATGAAAGTACAGCAAAAACTTTACCTGTAAAAGATGATTTAGGTGAATGTAAATCATCCAACTGTATCCTTGGAAGTGGTGAGTGTCTAGCATGTGATAGTTTTGTAACTTTCATAAATAGAATACCTCGATTCCAAGATGCTATTATTGATTGTGATAAGAAAATACAAAGCACTGATAATCCACTAAAAAAAGAACTTTATACAAGTCAAAAGAAATTACTAGCAGCGTATCTTTCTAAGATGATGAAATTAAGTGAAAGAAGGAATAGTTAATATGGCAGCAGAAAAACAACTACACAACTTAGAATTTGTAAAGAATATAATGATATCAAAAAAAATTTCAATCATACTCAAAGCGAAAATTTTAGAATATCTGATTCATCAAATTTTTTCAATGACGATATTTGGGATTTTAATTACTTAAATAAAAATGATCGTGCCAAACGTTTATATAGATTCAACTTTGCAAGTATACCATCCCAATTTAAATTTATATCAAAGCATTTAATTATACAAGACATATTTGTTAAAAAAAATGGGTTTGGAAGTACAACAAATACATTTAGCATTACTGGTGATTTTTTTAGGCGAATGGATGAATTAAATATTAGCAGCCCCTTGATGCTAGATAAAAAATCATTAGAAACTTTTTTAGACAGTAAGAAAAAAACCGTATCTAGCAACAGATTAGAAACAATCTGTGTTCACGTAGTCAAGATATTTGATTTTTTAGAAGAAAGTACAAAGAATAATTATAGTGCTATAAAAGAAAAACTAACTACTCTAGCTAAAGAATCTAGAAATACATACAGAGATTCCTTTTCAGCAAGGAATGATTATATTCCTGATGTATTTTTAAATCAAACTGTATCTTTAGCTATAAAAGATATGAATGATGAAGATTTACATATCTCTAAAAGAATAATTGCTTGTTTAATAATAATTATTGCAGAAACAGGAATGAGAGCTGAAGAATTAACTTTATTAGAATCTGGAATGCTTGAGTCAATCTATGTAAAATCCATAGATAAATATGTTAATTATCTCAAATTTAAAACATTTAAAACAACCTCTTCTATGAGTGAGTACAAAGATACATACTGTTATTTAACAGAAAATGCTACTATAGCATATAAAACAGCCGAAAAATTAATGATCCAAGCAGTAGAGAAAAAAAGAACGATACACTCTGAGTTAAAATCAATAATTACTGCTGCTGGTAGAGAGGGCGAAATCCAAAAAGTCAAAGGTGGTAGATATTCGATTCCTAGTATGAGGAAAATTGTTGCAAGTATGTCAGAAGAAGAACTCCTGCAAGCTGAAAAAATCAGAAGAAAGTATATTTATGTAAATGGTGATACAGGAAGGCAAAAAAGAAGTAATTGTGTTTTTAGAAATGACCTTATAGACTTCTACGTTAGACATAAAGATGATATTGATTTAAGTAATTTAAAGCAAACTGAAATAGATGATTTAAATGAATTTAGATATACTAATGAATCTAAATTTGAAAGAGATTTTTCCACAGTACAACGTAAAAAAATATCATTCGAAGATATTAAGGATGAAGTTTATTATTATGTAAATCCTCATAGGTTTAGGGTTACAGTTTGCACAAAATTATTTACATCAAATGTTCATCTTGATTATATCGTTAAGCACATGAACCATCTTTCAGAAGACATGACCATCTATTATAGTAAGGCACATGAATTAAAAGATGACTTAAAAGAGTCATTAAATATACTTTCTCTCTTATCTAAAGATAGCAATGGATTAATTGAAACTGATCCAAATAAAGTTGCTAACGAGACATATAAAAAACTACTATCCGATTATGTATTAAAGGAAAGTATAGATAGGGTAAATTCTTTTTTAGAAGAAAATGATCTCAATATACTTACAGATATAGATATAATATTGAAAAGATTAAAAAGACTATCTGCTCCTGTTGCATCAGGTGACTTAGGAGTTTGTATAAATATTATTAGTCAAAATATATGTGAAAAAAGAGAAATCATTTATAACTCTTTAGATTTACAAGTTATATTACCCACTTACAAGGATATACACTACACTTATAACTTATATAAGGAAAGAGTTAAAATAGTCAATCACAATAAGGAAATAAGCCTTAAAAATAATATCTATGAAAATGAGTATAAGCGTGAACTTAATTCATTGAGTCATCTAGTAAACACTAGGTTTAAAAAATAATTAGAACTTCTCCAAGAAGACTTAAATAATTATGGTAGTGATTTTATCATGGAAAAATACCCTTACCTTGATAAGATTGTAAAAAATATATCAGATATAAATAAGGAGATTGAAAAATGGAACTAAAAAACCCTGAAAATAATGAGATTGAATTTGAGGTATCTGATGAAGTATTAAAAACAGTTATTGATGCAAAATTATCTTCTTTTGATATGGATACTTTAGATAAACTTGAAAGTAAAACAGTAAAAAGACTTCTAGAAGCAGAATTTTTTATCCAATACTCTAATGAACGTATATCTCAAAGTATAGAAGAAATAAAAAATAACATTATTTCAAAGAGTAATTTAGATAAATCAAGCATCATTACATGTTCTAGAAAAACTTTTTATAATGATAAAGTACTAAAAGAATATATCGAAAAATGTATAGAAAATAAACCAGATTATTTTAATTCTAAGGTTTTAAAAGATACTCAAGAGAACTATAATAAATTATTAGATCTTTATGATAAACTGTATGTAAAGATAATTGATACACAAAATCTAAAAGCAAAAATAAAAGAATTAGAAAAAGAAATTACAGATATATATGAAGAAAAAAATAATCTAATTCAATGCATACATGATAAAGATAAAGAGATTTATGAATTAAAAAGAAAATTAAATATTAATAAGGTAATACAATTTAAATCGCAATAAAACAACAAAGGAGGTTGATTTCATGAAAGTAATTATTGCAGAAAAACCTTCTGTAGCTAAAAATATAGCGGAGGCACTTAATATAAAAAACAGAAAAGATGGCTATTTTGTTGGCCCAGGTTATTATATAACATGGGCTTTCGGACATCTTGTTCAATTATATGACGCAAAGGATTATGACCCCAAAATGTCAACTTGGAGAATGGAGAACTTTCCTTTTATCCCAAGTAACTTTAAATACAAAGTAAAAAGTAGTTCCTCTGACAGGAATAAAGTTGATGACGGTTCATCTAAACAAATAAATATAATAAAGCACCTTATCTCAAAAGATGATGTAGATATGGTTATCTCAGCCTGTGACCGAGACAGAGAGGGCGAGCTAATTTCTTGGCTTCTGATTCAGTTTCTTCAGGTAAAAAAGCCAGTTTACAGGCTTTTATTAAATGAATGGACACCAGAGGAAGTATTGAAAGGATTGGAAGAAATTATACCTATAGTTGAAATGAAACCTCTAAGAGATGCTGGTATTAGTAGACAATGGGCTGATTGGGTTATAGGTATAAATCTTACTTCTGTTGCTACTTTGAAGTATCAAAAAGGTAGTGGACAACCATTGAACATTGGTAGAGTTCTTTTACCTACATTAAAAATAATATATGATCGTTGTAAGGAAATTGAAAACTTTAAGCCTAATGACTACTTCAAGTTATCCGCTGTTTTTGAAACTATTTCTGGTGATGAATATTTAGGAACTTATATCATAGAAGATTCTGATACAAAGGATAAATTTTATAATAAATCTGAGTTAGAAAACATCCTAAATAAAATACAAGATAAAGATGCAACTATTATAGGCAAAGAAGTTGATTTAAAGAAAGAGAATCCTCCATTTTTATTTAACCTTTCAAACCTTCAAGGACATATTACAAGTAAATATAATGGTTGGTCATCAGATAAGGTTCTTAAGGTCTGCCAGAGCTTGTACGAGAAGAAGTTTATAACCTATCCTCGTACAGCTAGTATTGTGCTAGAGGAAAGTTTAGTAGATAAAACTCAAAAGGTTTTAAATACACTGAAAACAGGACTTCCATATGAACCTGAAATAAAGTTTAAAAAAACAAAAAGAATATTTGATAATTCTAAAGTTGATAGCCATAGTGCAATAACTCCTACGTATATCATTCCAAAGGGACTTAGATCTGATGAGCAAATTGTTTATGATGCCATAAAAAATAGATTTATAATGCAATTTATGCCTTCAAGTGAATACGAGGAAACTAAGCTTACAACAAAAATAAATAATGTAGAATTGGATGGTCTATTTATTTCTAGAGGCAAAATCCAAAAAGTTGAAGGTTGGAAAAAAGTTGAAAAAGTAAATAATAAAGACACATTTCTGCCTAACGTATCTATCAATGATATAGTTAATGTTAATAAATGCGAAGTAACTACTCACACTACTACTCCACCAAAGTTGCATACTGAAAAAACATTACTTCGTGTTATGGAGACTTGTGGAAGAAAAGTTGATGATGAAGAAATAGTTTTAAATGGATTTAGTATAGGTACTCCTGCAACTAGAGCTGAAACTATTAAAAAATTAAAAACTGTAGGATATATACAGTCAAAAGGTAAATCGCTAACTTCTACTGATTTAGGTAATAAATTGGTAGAAACATTCCCTATAAAGGAGTTATTCGACCTTGAGTACACAGGAAAGCTTGAAAAGAATCTATATGATATAGAAAAGTCTAAGATAGATAAAAATACTTTTCTAAGTATGATATTTGACTTTACCAAAGCATCTGTTAATGCAATAAAAGATGATAATGATGTTGTCATAAATCTACTACCTAGTAAATTTGATGATAAACCTTTAGAAATCTTAGGTAATTGCCCTCTTTGTAATAGCCCTATCATAGAAGGAAAAAAAGGCTTTGGGTGTAGTAACTGGAAAAGTGGATGTAAATTTGTTATATGGAAAGAAGATAATTATTTAAAAGCATTCGGAAAGAAACCTACTAAAACTATGGTTAAAAAACTTTTAAAAGATGGTATCGTTGAAGTTAAGGGATTAAAAAGTAAAAACGGAAATAAATTTGATGCTTTATTTAGATATGAAAAAAATCCAGATAATGACTATTTTAGTTGGAAATTAGAATTTTGTAACAATAAAATTACTAACAACACAACTAATGCATCAACTAATACTAAATCAAAAACAGTCCCTACTAATTAATATTTATAATAAAAAAATAAGATATATCTAATATTACTAAGTAATATTAGATATATCTTAGAATTTTAAACAAGTTAAGTTATTTATATACTTTTAATTTAAAAAAATTCTCTTTTATTTTTCATACACTCCCCCTTAATATTTCCTAAGTCAAATTTCTATCAAATAATATCATAGATATTTTGTTTGTAAAGTTAATTTTGATTATTTTTTATTATACAAACATCTGTTGTAATAGCCCTTTTTTATATTCATTTAAAAAATCTAACTTTTCTTGCTCTTTATTAATTTTCTCATCTATATCAAATAAGAAATTTGCTATTTTATTCTGTTCTTCTAAACAAGGTATCAACTCTCTTATCTTTAGAAATTCGTCAGCATGGATACGATATTGTCCATACATTACACCTTGACGATAACTAATAACTTTATTTAGTACTCTAGGCGTTTGAATTAGCTCACTTATAAAATTACAAGAAACTTCTTTACTAATAATAAATATCTCGTAAACATCTGATATTACAGCTGTACCGTATTTATTTAATCCAATTGAACCTACATCAAGATTATTAGAACTGTATATAAAATCATTTAATTCTGTACGCTTATATAATTTTTCATCACTTTTAACAAGAAAACTTCTATCATATTTTTCTCCCTTAGGTTCAATTCCTCCTGTGGAAGTAAATGCCATAAGTGGAGCTTCTTGTGATGGGATTTGCTTTTCTATTCTAGAAGTTAAAATTTCTCTAAAGCTTTTTTCTTCCCACTCAGGATAGTCTCTCCCCTCATCATCCTTAAATCTTAACTCCCTGCTAAAAATCTTTTGCATCATACCCTTCTTATGATCTTTAAGAGCCTCAACCTTCTCACCTTGAAGAGAAATCTTATCATCAATTAAAGAAAAGAAAGAAGCAATTTTTTCTTGTTCTTCTTTTGAAGGAGCTAAAAACTTATATTCTGATAAATTAGCTTTTGATATACCTAATACTTTAGCACCATTACCTCTAGTATACATAAACTTCAAATATTCTTTATTTAAACTGTGATTTAAGAAAAACTCACTACTTAGAGTTTCATTGGGTCTGAAACACATAGTATGAAGTCCAGAAAGTACGTTACCTTCTATACTTCTTACAACTGCAACCTTTCCTAGATATTTTCTATCTTCAGATGCATCTGCAAATATAATATCTTTTTCTTTTATGAGTTCATAATTATCATCACTTGGGATATCTATGCTTGGTATTAATTTATCTTTGCTTATAATTCCGTTGTAGTTCATATGTATATCTCCATAATGTATGTGTTTATAATCTCCTTTGCCTTCTACACTCCTTGAGAATGAATATGTCTTTTTAAACTCTCCAAGTTCACCTAATCTAATACTCTCCCATTCACCACTAAACTCCTTAAATCTAAGCTTCGGTATCTTACTCATATCATCCACCTCCCCTTACAATCCAAGTTCTTTCAAATAAACTTCCAACTGCTCATCAATACTAGCAATCTCTTTATCAATATTAGCAATCCTCTCACTGACAGCAGCCAAATCTATAGGTTCTTCTTCCTCAAAAGTATCTACATATCTAGGAATATTTAAGTTATAATCATTTTCCCTTACTTCATCCATAGAAGCCACATAACTATACTTATCAATAGTTTCCCTCTTAACATAAGTATCCACAATCTTTTCAACATGAGCATCAGTTAAGTTATTTTGATTCTTACCTTTTTCAAACTCATTAGAAGCATCTATAAATAAAATATCACTGTTTTCTCTACACTTCTTAAACACTAATATAACTGTAGGTATACTTGTCCCAAAGAATATATTAGCAGGAAGGCCTATAACAGCATCTAGAACGTTTCTTTCTTCTATTAGATACTTCCTTATTACGCCTTCTGCTGCACCTCTAAAAAGTACACCATGAGGAAGTACTACTGCCATTGTTCCTTTATCATCTAATTGGTGTATCATATGTTGAACAAATGCAAAGTCTGCCTTTGACTTTGGAGCTAGTTTTCCATAAGCACTAAATCTTTCATCATCTAAAAACTTAGAATCAGCACTCCAGTTAGCCGAGTATGGTGGATTTGCAACTATTGCTTCAAATTTCATTCCTATATGTTCTGGATTTTCTAATGTATCATCATTTTTTATATCAAAGTTTGTATAATCGATATCATGAAGTAACATATTCATACGAGCTAAATTGTAAGTTGTTGATGTAAGCTCTTGCCCGTAAAACTTTCTAACTTTAGCTTCTTTTGCTACACGAAGTAATAGTGATCCTGAACCACATGTTGGATCATAAACATCCTTTAAGTCAGTCTTTCCAACTGTTACAATCTTAGCTAGTATTTTACTAACTTGTTGAGGTGTATAGAACTCACCTGCTTTTTTACCTGCATTTGCAGCAAATTGAGATATTAAATATTCATAGGCATCTCCAAGTACATCTATTTCAGAATCCTCATGTACAAAGTCTATTTCTGCTATGTTACCCATTACTTTAGCTATAAGTTTTGAACGACTTTTTACATCTTTTCCTAACTTTGTAGAAGTAAGGTCCATATCATCAAATAAATGGTCAAAGTCTTCTTGGCTATCTGCTCCAAGTGTAGACTCTGTTATATCATTTATTGCACCTTGTAGCATTTCTATATCAAATTTTCCTTCTTCTATTGCTTTAAGTAATGTAGAAAATAAAAATTCTGGCTCTATAAAATATCCTAATTGTGCTAAAAACTCTTCTTTTAATGCTTCTCTATATTCTTCATCAGCCCAAGCTTCTGTATAACTTATCTCATCTTCTGATAATAAGTCTTTCGCTCTATTTTCTACTTTTTCACTAAGATATCTATAAAATATTAATCCAAGGATATAGTTTTTGAATTCATTGGCTTCCATATTTCCTCTTAAATCATTTGCTATAGCCCATAATCTTGTGTGTAATTCTCTTTGTTGTTCTTGTTGTTTTTCATTTGTTTGCATTTTATTTCTCCTTAATTTTATCTTAATGTTTTTGAAAATAATAAATTACTATATTTAATTTTTTATTAATACACTCTATAATAATTCATATAGTTTAGAAGTTCTTAACCTTGTATTTATATATCTATTTCGGTCATTATCTAATTTAATATTAAGTTGCTCTCTACAATTCATACATGTTTCTATACTAAATGTAGTTAAATTTATTATTTCTAATATATCCATTCCTGCTTCAATATGGTTCATTATGACATATTTAGATAGCCTTTCACCCTCTGATGTTCCAATGACATTATTCATAACCTTATACACAGTGCTACTTAAATTACTTTTAGGGATTGAATCTCCATACGGTTTGATGAATAACGGCTTGTCATCATAATCAGGTACATTATTAAAAGCTAATATCTCTTTTCTTATCTTAAAATACTTCTTCATATCATATGAAAGACCATCTGGTAGATTAATCCAATTTCCGTTTATTTTTATTTTATTTAAATCATAATCATAGTCTCTTTTATTTATAGTCAAAATTACCTTATTCTTAATTCCTGTAAACATTACTAATTTTATCATTACTGCAGATAAAAAGTAACTCGTTTTACTTTTATGTCTATTAGTATCCTTTGAATAACTATATTCATCATAATTTTTTATTGCTAAATCACATTCTTTTAAGAGATCATTAAATTCTTTTTCACTTATAGCTTCTTTCATTTCAGTTGTATTTAGCTCTAATTGTATTATTTTCTCTCGTATCATATTATCTAAATTTAATGTTTCTTTGCTACTATCAAATGTAGAGTTATTTATACTATAATTGTTAGATAAAAATATAAAGAAACTTTTCAAAGCTGTTATATAATTGTCTACTGTTGACTTATACTTTATACCATAATTATGGACATAAAACTGTATACTATCTAATATTTTATCTGTGCCTATACTACTTAAAATTTCCCTAAAATTTTTTTCATTTACTCCACATTCTTTTTCTAAGTATTCTATAAATACCTCATTTTTTCTACTATAATTAGCCCTTGATTCCTCTCTAGTGTAGTAAGCAAATTCTTCTTTTAGCTTTGTTAACATACATAATACCTCCATATTAAATCTTATTTATTTTTATTTAATGCTTTAATCATTAATTGTTTATATAAATCTTTTTCTAAGATATTTTTTTCATACAATACTTTTTCTTTTCTACGTCTTAATTTATAGATTTCACCTAATTTTCTTTGTATCTCTATACTAGGTAAATCTATTTCTAACTCTCTAAGCATCTGTATTGATAAAGCCATTATTATCGATCCTTGTGTAGCTACTTGTAATTGCTTTTTTATGTTTGGATGTTCATTAAAATACCAAGTAAAATAATTTAAATCTATCTTTGATTCATCCAAATATATATAAGCAAAGTTTGAAGGTATTATTTTTCCTGCATGATGATTTTCTATTACATAAGATTTATGTACTGTTAATCCTATAACTACTATATTTTCTTTTGATAACAAGCTTTTATCAAAGGTTTCTTTGTTTACTGATACAGTTTTTTCTTCTGATTTTAAATCATAATTTCCCATTTCTATATTTAAATCTTGCATTGTAAATAAAGGTATTTCTTCTTGTTGTTGGTCTGGTTTAGCTGCAATTCTAGATATGGTTAATCCATGATTTACTTTTCCTAACTTTTCTAATTTCAATATTACATCCCTTTCGTTTTGCTATTTTTAAAAATAGCTATATATATTTTCTAATTTAAGAATAATAAAAATAACAGAAAAGGTCAAGGACTTTTTCTGCTATTTTTTAAAATAACAATTTTTATATTTTTTATTTTTATATATTGTATTTTGCCACGTGTTCATAGACAAAGTTTTTAACTTGCTCTACTTTTCTTTTTCTTTCTAAAAACTTTGGTTTTAGTTTTTCCTTTACTTCATTACTTATTTCTACTCGATTTATTATTCCTGAGTATTCATATTCTGCTACGGAATCATTTATAAAATCTGCATCTAAACCAATTCATCTGCGAAATAATTTATCTCTTGTACTCTTCTTTGTGCTTCAAATTTTGTATATTCATAGTCAACATCACTATTTTCATCAAGTGTTGGTACTACTTTTTGTAAAAATTCTTTTAGTAACTCAACTTTTAGTCTTAAATTCATATTGTCAGCTCTATCTAGTGTTGCAATTATATTTTTTATATCTTTATCTCTTTTTTCTTCAGTAGAAAAGTCAATATCTTTTATTAAATTCATTATATATCCCACATTGATTTTATCACTATGCATAAGTTCTATGCCAAAATCTATATCTAATAATATAGAAACTTTCTCACCTTGTTCTTTTTTCACCATTTCATATATTGTAAAATATTTACTTTTATAGTCTTGATATTGTTGTTGGCTTATTCCCAGTTCTTCTTTTCTAAATTCAAAATCTACAAAAGTTTCTAGTTTCACTAATATCTTTGAAAGCTCTCTAAAAGCTAATATAAACTTTTTCTTATCTTCTTCACTCTCCAGATTATCCACATCCTGTGGTGTTGGTACTAAATCTATTAGTCTATTAAGTTCACTATGCCATCTAGATAAGTAATACTCATAGTTTTCCATAAGAACTACATCTGTTGTATCTGTTTGTGAAAATAGTTTTAAAGCATCATCTGTATTTTTCTTTAAGTTTCTATAACAAACTATATTTCCATAAGGTTTAGTTGATTTTTCCACTCTATTAGTTCTGGAATATGCTTGTACTAAATCATGATATTTTAAGTTTTTATCAACATATAGTGTATTTAATGTTTTACTACCAAACCCAGTTAGGAACATATTTACAACTATTAGTATATCTATTTTTGCACTTTTTACTTTTTTAGATACATCTGAGAAATATCCTTGGAATGTATCTGTTGAATAATTACAATCAAACATTTTATTATAATCTGTAATTATTCTCTCCAATGAATCTCTAGAATGTTCATCTTTTCCTTCTAAATCTTCATTTGCTCCAAAACTAAATATTCCTGTTATTTTTAAATCATGATCTATATTTTTGAATGCATCATAATATTTCACAAGCATTGGTATACTTTGCACTGTAAATATTGCTGTATATTCTTTATTTCTAGTTTTTCCATTATGATGCTTCACGATATGATTTGCAATTAAGTTTATTCTTTTATCTGCCATAAATACTTCTTCTTTGTCTATTGCAGCTACTTTTGTATCATCACTTTCATCTATATCACCATCAAATGTTTTTATATATTCAACAGAAAATCCTAGCACATTTCCATCATTTATAGCATCTTTTATTAAATATGTATGTAAGCATTTTTCAAATAAATCTGCTGTAACTCTGCCCTCTTGACTTCTATTTTCAAAAAATCTAGGTGTTCCTGTAAATCCAAAGTACTGTGCATTTGTAAAGTGTTTGTTTATAGCTTTATGCATATCACCAAATTGTGATCTATGGCACTCATCTATTATAAATACTACTTTTTCATCTCTGTATTGATCCATTATTGTTGCATATCTATCATTCTTTATAGCATTTGCCATCTTTTGTATAGTTGTAACAATAAGTGGCTTATTTATATCTTTTATTTGTTTTACTAAAGTATCTGTTCTATCAGTTGTATCAACACTATCTGGCTCAAATTTATTGAACTCTGCTATAGTTTGAGAGTCTAAGTCTTTTCTATCTACTAAGAAAAATACCTTCTTTATATTCGGCTCTTTTGATAATATTTGACTTGCTTTAAAAGATGTTAAAGTCTTTCCCGAACCTGTTGTATGCCATATATATCCGTTGTTGTTAGTTTCAAAAGCACGAGTTACAAGTGCTTCTACTGCATATATTTGATATGGTCTCATAACCATTAATAATTTATCACTTTCATTAGTTATCATATATCTTGATATAATCTTTGATAAAAAACATTTTTCTAAGAAAACTTCTGTAAATTCTTTTAAGTTACTTATTCTATTATTATTTTCATCACTCCAGAAGAATGTATGACTAAATAAAATTTCTTTATCACTATTTGCAAAGTATTTTGTATCTACCCCATTACTTACCACAAATATTTGAATATATCTGTATAGTCCTTGGTATGAGTGCTTTTTATATCTATTTATTTGATTAAAAGCTTCTTTTAAATCAAGTCCTCTACGTTTTAATTCTATCTGTACCAGTGGTAGACCGTTTATAAGTATTGTCACATCATATCTGTTTGTATACTTTCCAACTACTGTAGTTTGGTTAGTTACTTGAAATCTATTTTTACACCAATTTTTAGTGTCAAAGAACTCTATATATACTTCGCTTCCATCTTCTCTTTCTAATATAAACTTATCTCTTAGAGCCATTGCACTTTGAAAAACACTTTTTCCTTCAACATATCTAAGTATTCTTTCAAATTCTTTGTCTGTAAATGGTTCATTGTTTAATTTAGATTTATTATGTTCAAATAGCTCTCTTCTAAAATTACCTTTAAGTTCATCTTCATTAGATATAGTTACTCTATTAAATCCTTGATTTACAAGTTGCTTAATTAGATTTTGTTCTAATTGCGCTTCACTTTGATACGACATTTTTATCCCCCATTATTATAATTTACTATAATCATTTTATCATTTAATTAAAATCATTTAAACATATTTAAATTACAAACCTTTAATAAATATCCTATATTAAAAATATCTTAACAATAGAAATATAATAAAAAAAGTAGGAGCATAGCTCCTACCCTTCTGGTTGGCAATATATTAAATTTGCGAATTTTCATTTTTTGTATAGATAACTTTACCTTCATTATTTATATGGTTAATTAGATTTTCATTAGTTATTTCGTTATATTGAATAATATCAAAAAAATATGGCAAAGGATAAATTTCATTTAAGCAATCTTCTATTTTATAAATAATGCTGCTATCCACATATTTGCCAATTATAGCCATATCCACATCTGAGCCTTTTTTATAATTACCCATTGCTCTACTTCCAAATATAATAGCTTTTTCAATTTCACTATGTTGCTTTAGAGCTTTATGTATATATTTTATATCTCTATCTAATAATCCAAACATATTATAATTCCTTTAATAATTTGTCATACATTTTTTCTAATTCTGGAAGGTAAGCATTTAGTATTTCATTTGTCATTTTATTTGCTAATTCTTCATCATAAGTATGAGTAGTTAGATTTCTATTTGCTAAAGCATCTATCCAAACATGTCCGTTATCTATTAGTCCTATTTGAAAAGCTTGTTTAACTGTTTCTCTTGGACTTTTTACCATATAACCTTCTGATTCAAGATAATCTTTTAGAACTTTCCATGCTAATTCAAATGTCATCTCAAAAAATTGTATTATTCCAGCTCTTTCAAGTTCTGTTGTTATTGGTTTATTAGAATATTTTTTTAATAATTTATATGATTTATCAAAGTTTTCAAATCTCTGTTTCCATCTTATTTCTTTTAAATTTTCCATATCACACCTCTTTTAAGTACTATACTAAAACTATTTATTATATTATACACTATATAAGGCAGGCTCTAAACATATTTATTCACAATATATAACAATTGTGCATTTACTCTTATTCTATCATTTTTAACACTTATTTAAAACATAGCCGTTTATATAAATATTGATTTTATAAATATCAAAATATGTTTTATGTTCTTTATTTTCAAGTTTGTATTATTATAAAATTAGTTAAGCATAAAATATTACAATCTGGTAGTAGCCTTCAAGGAAGATTTAGAAATTTTCCCATGCCATAAATCTGTAAGACTTGAATATCTATCTACACTATATCTCATACAATTATAAAAGCTACAAATAGTAATAACTTACATTATTATGCAATTTCTATTTTTTATATAATTTATTAGCTTAAATTAATACCATACATTATTTTAAATTTTTAGTCGTTTTACTTGATTGTCTTTCCATATTTGATAAAGCATCATAAAAATTATTTAACGATTGTAGCTTATTTTTATCGAGGTCTTTTCTATTTATATAATTATTTTTCTGTTTATTAATACTTTTTTTTAATTCATAAATTTCAGTACGTGAAAATAAATTAGTCATTTCTTTTTCTCCTTTAAAATATTAATGCATCTCCTTCAACGAGATTTAACATAATACTCTCTCTGATTCATTTATAATTTGCTTAATAATACTTTTTAACTCAATAACTTCTAATTCTTTTTCATCAAACATCAGGTATTTACGTTCTTTGCTATTCACAAATATACAACTTTTGTTATTCATTTTATATATATGATTTTCTTCAAGATTTACATTCCAACAAACTATATAATCCACTGTTTCTATAGGATGGTTATGATTTAGAAAATTTTTTAATTTTAATTCAATTTCAACCAATATATTTTCTCCTTTATTACTTAGACATACCATATCAGTAGAAGTCTTATTAGAATAGGATAAAATATATTTAATCATAGGTATATATTGCTTATAATCTAAATTAGATAGTATGGACGCAAAGATTAAAGCTGTTTCAAGCTCATTTTTAGGAACTTTAGCCATTCCTAATTCTTCTACTCCTAGCCTTTGACTTTTAATCACTTGTTTTATATTTTTTTTAGTTCTAAAATATTTTTCATTTAATTTTTTCAAATCTTCTTCTTTCTTTTTCATCATAAAATATTCTCTATTAGCTATTGGCTTTATTTCTTTATTAACTACTTGAGAAATCTGTTCCATAACCCACTTTACTCTTACATCATCTATATTAGATATATTATTTCTATCTGCGGTTAATTTAAAATTTTGTGAATTAGCCACTATGTGATAATGGTAATATTCATCAGTATCTAATAACTCGTCCATCTTCACACAAGGTATAAAATCTTTACATAAATATAAACCGAATCTGCTCTTATATTCCTTCTCTGTATTTAATGAACATATCTTTCTTTTTGCGTTCATACCACTTACAGTTCCATAAATTTGAACAGAAACATATTCTCCATTAATATTTGTTTCTCTAATATACGGCCCAAAAGTTCTTGCATAATCATCTGATGTATATAATGTATCTGTAAAATTATACCCTTTTATATTTTCATTAGGTTCTTCAAATTGATGTATACCTGATATTAACTCTGATTTTTCATTTATTCTATCCTCAATTATTATTTGAGGTACTATGTCTATATTATTAATTTGCTTTTTCACATTAACTTTATTTGCAAATATATTTCTAAAGCTACCTCCTATAGTAAACCATTGTATATAATCTTTTACTGACTCCAAATTAAAAAAGTTTTCTGGGCTATCAGCTTTATATGATGTAATAACAACTTTAGTACCTCTTTTTCCATCACTTTCAAATTTTTGAATAATATATTCAGGTATTATATTATTTTTTAGTTTTTCCCATGGTTCTAACATATCTGCAATATATAAATTACCTTCTTTATCATGTGTTTCTATATATATCTCTTCACTTTTATAAAATATTTTCGTTCCTACACCTTTTTCACCAATTTTATTAATTGATTTATCAGAAAAACCTAAATTAAAAAATTTATGTATACCATCTATATCCATTCCATCACCATTATCTTCAATGCTTATTGTTAATTGACCATTTAAATTTCTATCTATACAAATATTTATTTTATTTGCATTTGCATCATCTGAATTACTTATTGCCTCCCTAATTATTTCTAGAGGATTAGATATATTTGATGCAACCTCTCTAAAAATAGAAAAATCACTCACTGCAGGGATATATTTACCACTCATATTTCTCACCTCTTTGCAAAATTTACTTTTGATGAGTTTACCTCATCAATTAGTATTGGTAATTATTATAAAATACATTCATATTATTTTAAGTTAAAAGGAGCATTTAATATGGATAAGAGAAATTTAATTGGTGGTAATTTAAAGAAGTACCGACAACTTAATAATCTATCACAAAGGAATTTTATTATTAAATTAAGTTTACTAGGGCTTAATTTAGATCAGGCTTCTTTAGCTAGAATTGAAACTTACAAACGAGAAGTATATGATTATGAATTGTTATATTTTTCAAAAGTTCTTGACATTAAAATTGAGGACTTATATGAAGTATTATTATAATTTATATATTATATACTTCATGATTAATATGATATAAATTTTAATGTATATTAAATCCACTGCAAGTATTATCAATACTTAAAAATAGGTGTGCAATAATATTTTAAAATTATTACATACCTATTTAAATATGCATTTCCATCATCCGAGTTGCTTATTGCCCCTCTCAAAATTTCCAATGGATTTACTATATTTAATGCAACTTCTTCAAAAACCGAGCAATTTTTAACTCTAAGTGAAAATATTTCATTCATATATTTAAGAAAAAATGTGGACTTTCACAAGAACAATTTGTAGTAAAACTACATCTTATTATAGGATTATATTTAGACCGTACTGCTTTATCTAGAATTGAAAATTATAGTCGTGTAGTATATGATTCTGAAATACTTTATTTTTCTCAAGCTTAAAAAATAAATATTCTTAAATTATATAACGATATACACTTACAATAAATTTTGTTAAATAAAAATAATTATATTGTTTCACATATGGAGATATTAATAATTATAAATTATTTTTTCTATTAAAAAACTAGAAAAATAATTATATTATTATAAATATTCTTCTAGTTTTTATTTTAAAGTAATATTATCTATTTAATACACTTTTTATATAATATTTTTATTTTTTATTCTTACCTTTTATTTTAAGCAATTTATCCTCATCTTTCATAGTTAAAAGTATATTTTGTTTTAAACTTTCTGGATATATATTTATTCCTGTAGTTAGGATAATTTGAAACTTTACATCATTATTTTCTATATACTTATTTACTTCATTTAATTGTTCTAATATTATTTTTAGTCTGTCAATATCGATTCCTTCTTTATTAGGTGTATCAATCATTAAAAATCTAGGATAATTTGTATTATACTTTAAACTCATGATTAATAGTGTCAAAAAATACATTAATCGTTTTGGTACAGATGCACTTCTAGCTCTATATGACTTATCATTAACAATAGGCATATATATATCATTTATATATGCTTCATAACAATATTTATCTGCCCTTTTCATCAATTCATTATAAATTTCATTAAATTTAAATCGTTTTATATTAATATCTTTTTGAGCACTATTATGTTTATCATTTACATCTATTTTTAAATCTTCTAATTCCTTCCTTAAATTTGTCGAATTAGTTAGTAATTCCTCTTTCTTTAGTGCAAGTTCTCTATACTGCTCTAATGAACTAATTTCTTGCCTAATATCTTTTATTTTATCATCTATCTTTCTTACATATGCTGAGCCATAGGTAGAATTAGTATCTATTGCTAAATCATTAATATATTCCTTTAAATTTTCTACTTCATTTTTTAATATTAGAATTTCTTCTTTAGTTGAATCAAGTCTATCTTTCTTTTTCTCTAAAATTGAATTCAATGATTGTCTATATTTATTTTTCAAATGTATTATTTCTAAGTATTCTTCATTTGAATAAAAGAATTTTTCATATTCTTCTTCCTCAATGGTGTTACCACAAATACATTTATTCTCTTCTCTTTCTACAGTATTCAAACAATATGGACATGTATTAGGAGAAAATAAATTTAATTTTTTATTAACAAACCTTATTTTATTTATTTCTTCAATCTCTTTTTCAGTATTCTCTATCAAAACTATTATCTTATCAATAGATTCCTCTATAGATTTCTTTCTTTTATTTACCTCATATATTTGATCTTGCAAAATCAAAATTTTATTTTTATTTAACTCTATATCTTCTATATTTTCCCTTGGATTATTTATAGTTGTTCTTGCAATTTTTCTTTCTATTTCTAGATTTCTCAAATTATTTTCTTTAATTCTTATATTTTCATCTATGTAGTTTATATTTTCAAGTTCATCACTAGTAATTTCTCTTAATAATTCATTAAATGTTTTTATAGATGCAACACTATCATCATATTCCTTCATTTTTAATTTATATTTACCTAAAAGATAATAATATTCATTGTATACCTCCCCCATTAAAACTTCGAAAATTGCATTTCGAATTTGCAATGAGTCAGAAACAAAATTTTCATTTTGTGGATTTTTATAAATTTTATCAACCTCAGTTTTTTGATCATGATATATTAATCTCATTAAATCATTAAAACCTAATTTAAACTGTTTAGTTCCTTGAATTATATCAAATACTTCTATTCCTAATTTTTCTAATATCCAATCTGAAAATATAGTATCATTTGTATTATTTCCCCTATAAATTTGTGATTCTGTTACATTTTTATCACTATCAATTATGTAAATAATGTTTTTATTGAATGTTCTTATAAGTTCATATTCTTCACCGTTAATTTCAACATGTAACTCAACAAAATTATTCGTATCATTATAAATCTCAATGTGCTTACTATCACAAGTTTTATCTTTTTGATAAAATTCTAAGACTTTACCACCCAGTGCATAATATATAAGATCCATGAATGTACTTTTACCATGTTCATTATCTCCCTCAATAATAATTATTCCATCATTTATTACTGGAGATTCAAAAGTATAATTATCACCTTGATATATTACTTTTCTAATTGCTAAATATCCCATTTTGATACCTCTCTATTTCCAAAAACTTTTTCAATAAATGTATCATATTTAATACTCTTTATTTTATTAATATTTTGCCTTATTTCATTTATATGTTCTTTGTCTTCATTAAATATACTTGAACTTAAAACCTCATTTATTTCTTTATTATCAACAATACTAACATCTATACATGCATATTTATCATTTTTAAATAGAACTATTAATTGTCTTTTTTCTAGAAAAAACAACACTCTTTTTATAAGTGATTGTTGCATATTTGCATTATAGTATACAGTAAATAACCTTTCATCAATATGAAGTTTGCTAGACTTATTATGCTCTATAGATTCTCTAAACAATTTCATAGTAGAATCATCTTTTATAAATTCAATAATAAATGATAATTTTCTATAATCTATAAATTTAGATTTACCACGACCTAAAGCATCTAATATAAGCAGTATTTTTATTATTATAAAATAGTAGTCTTCATCTACTAAATACATCATTCTCTTCTTATTGTTCACGCTTTTCACCAACCTAATCTAATGCTATAAAGCATTCTTCAAACAAAATTAATATTGTTTTTCTAATCATATCTCTATCTCTATAAGGGATATTATAAGTTTTACCTTTATCTAAAATTAACATATAACATTTATCTGTCATTTCATCTATTATTCCTTCTATTTCTTGCTGAGTGAATTTTTCTAATTGTTTTGATTTTAATAAACGATTTATATACCTGTAACACTCTTTATATATTCTGTAATTATATGCCTTTACTTTTTTAGGTTCTGAGTGCTTTGTTTGTTCAAACTTACCATCTATAAGCATCTCCTGCAAATATATAATTTCATCTTCATCAAAATCATTACATACATCAAATATTTTTTTTCTAAATTTCTTATATCATCATTATTATTTACTTCATCCCATTTTTCATATATTGGATCTAATCCTTCATCATTATTTTGAACAGCTAGTTTATCTTTCAATTTAATGTCCCTCTGCCATTCTAAAAATAGTAATTTTATCTCTGCTACATGAACCATTTTGTCTAAAAAATTCTTTTTTAATGATTTATAATCTATCAATCCAATTAAGCATATAAATATATTGTCTACATATTTATGTTCTACATCTAATTTATCACATACATATCTAATATACATTTTTAAAGTGTTTGTTAATTCTTCTTCGTCTTCTTGTCCGAATTTCCACTCTATTAATCCAAAAAATTTTTTCCATTTTTCCTTGTCTATACTATTAATTAATTCTTCATAATAAGATATGTCAACAGCATTATCATTTTTATTAATATGTTTATTATGCTGCTGTATATAATATTCTTTAAAAACAGGAAGAATTACGGGAAACGCTTCATCATACTGTTTTTCTATTAATAAATTTATTATTGGTACGTCTGGCAAATCTATATCCAATTCTTTTAAAATACCTATCTTTTTTTCTTTACTTATTCCAGTATTTGTATAAAATATAAAAGATATATTTTCATCTTCCTCAACCTTTCTCCAGTTGTCAAAAAATATCCTTATTGAATTTTTTATTTCTTCACTATTTATAGAAAAAGGAGTACTATAATTTTTATTTTGTTCTGTTGTTATACTTGTTATTTCACTATCCATATCAATCTCAATAACATCATCAACATATTCTAGTGTACAATATACAGCTTTTTTATCTTCTAGAACTGCCTTTAATAAATATTTTGCAACTCTAAGTTTTTGTAAGTATAATCCTTTTATGCTAGCATCTGCATCTGTATTTATATTATTTTGAATAAGTGAATCTTTCTTCATTATTTTAAATCTCCCCACATTACTCTATATACTACTTCTAGTATACCATCTTATCTTTTTCAGATATACCATAAATTTACATTCAAATTCAATATTCTGCATCTAATATAGTTTCTTTAATTTATAAATTTAATAATATTAGTGTGTAAAAATATTTGCATTTTTCTACTTTTACATGACTATATTAAATTTAATTTATAGTGTATAAATTAAATCTTGTGTGTAAATAAGCTTTTTTTTTATAGGCTCAATAAATGTTGATATTTGAGCATATCTAATTACTTTTTATATTTACACATAAAATCAAGTAAGTATATGAGAAGGTGAATTAATCGCCTTTTTAATTTTTCTTATGGCAAAAAATAAAAAGCCTGTTAAGAGAATATTAGTAAATGAATGGACACCTCAAGATATAACTAAAGGACTTCAAAA
>NZ_JAGHFM010000082.1 GCF_017888745.1 Terrisporobacter sp.
ACAATATTTAGCATAATAATCGTACATGTAATAAGGCTATGATTTATAAATCATAGCCTTATTACATGTACGATTATTAACTTATTTTTCTTTTATATAAGAGTTAACTAAATCATTTCCAACTTGTTTTTTTATGTCTTCATATACATCTGAGCAAGCTTCTATTATCTTTTCTTTGATATCACTAGATAATTCAATGATTTCCGTTCCATTTTCTTCAATGTAATCCATTCTACTTATTATTCTTTCATCACATTGCTTCCTAGAATATTCTTTAGCAATTTTTGTAGCTTCATCTATTATATTTTGTTGATTTTCAGATAAATTATTATAAAAATCATTATTTGAAATTAAAGATATTACATGCGGCAAATGATTTGTCTTAATTAAATATTTCTGTTGTTCATATAACTTACTAGAAACTACTACTTCATATGGGTTCTCTTGAGCATCTATTGTATTTTGTTGTAATCCTATATAGACTTCACTAAAACTCATAGGTGTTGGATTTGCTCCTAAGTCTTTCCAGAAATTAATATGGTTGCTATTTTCCATAGTTCTAATTTTTTGCCCTTTAAAATCAGAAATATCTTCTACTTTTTTGTTACTAGTCATAATTCTAAATCCTTGATCAGTAAAACCAAGAAGTTTATATCCTGCATCTTCATATACATCTTCCATTAAATTAATAAATTCCTTATCATCAATAGATTCTCTTAAATCTTCAATATCATCAAAAGATGAAGGTAAATCAAATATAGCTGTTTCTGGCATAAAACTAACTTGAGGAGCTGTATTTTGCACAATAAATGGAATATCTCCATCTTTGCAACTTTCTAATAATTCTCTATCTCCACCTAAAATACTATTACTATACACCCTTATCTTCATCTTTCCGTCACTAAGTCTATAAACTTCATCAGCAAATTTCTGAGCATAAATTTGAGTTATGGTGTCTTCTGGACTTGCTGTAGCTAAGGGCCAATCATATACTTGAACATCTTCTTCATTATCAGTTTTGGCACAACCTGAAAATATAATAATTGAAAATAAAATCATGAAAATACTAATATATTTTTTCATTTTCAAACCCCTTTCTTATAATAGACATAAACTTATTGAAGGAATAAAACTAATTAATAGTAGTGCTATTATAAAATATCCAATTAATGGCAAGACACATTTAGCAATTTCATATACTGGAATATCTACAAGTGAACTGGCTACAAATAAATTTATACCTATAGGAGGTGTTATAAAACCTATAGCTAGATTAACAACCATAACTATTCCAAAATGTATTGGATCTATGCCTACTGATGTAGTTATAGGTAATAGTATTGGTGTTAGTATTAATATAGCCGGTGTAGTATCCATAACCATACCTACAAGTAGCAAGAATAAATTAATTACTATTAAAAGCACTATTTTATTCGATATATTACCAAGTATCCAGTCACTTATTATTTGTGGAACTTGCATTAAAGTAAGTACTCTTGAAAAAGCAACAGATGCTCCTAAAATAAACAATATAGGTGCAAAAGTTTTAGTTGAATCAACTAATATACTCCATATGTCCTTTACCTTGATAGTTTTATAAGCAAATAAGCTTACAAATAATGCATAAAATACAGAAATAACTGCCGCCTCTGTAGGTGATGCTATACCTGAATATATACATCCTAGAATAATAGCTGGAGTTAATAAAGCCCAGAAGCCTTCTCTTAACACTGAAATTAAACCTTTTTTTCGTAATTTAGATACTTCACAGTTAATTTTTTCTCTGTCCTCACCGTGTTTAGAGCAATAATAAAATGCATATATCATAAGAAGTAGTGCTACTACTATTCCTGGTATTATACCTGCTAAAAATAATTTACTTACAGATTCTCCCGATGACATACCAAACATAATATAAGGTATACTTGGTGGTATTATCACACCTAAACCTCCTGCAGTAGCTACTATAGCCGTTGCAAACGTTTTATCATATCCTAAATTTACTAAAATAGGAATAGTCATACTACCTACCGCAGCTACTGTTGCTGGACCAGAACCTGATATCGCTCCATAAAATAAGCATGTTATTATAACAGCACATGGTATTCCAGATTTAACTTTGCCAAATAAATAAACAAAAACGTTAAATATTTTTTCAGATATACCTCCTCTAGCCATAATAACTCCTGATAAAATAAACATAGGCACTGCCAAAAGAGGAAAACTATCCAATCCTGAAACCATTGATCTAACTATAAATTGACCACTAGCTGTAAAAGATGGCTCTATTATACTTGGCAATATAGATACAATTCCAAGAGATGTAGAAATAGGTATTGCTATTAATATACATATTGCAAATACTATAAAAACAATTATCGTAGACATAATTTATACCATCCTATTCTTTATAAATTCTTTGTACCAACATTGAATAATTCTAAATTCCACTAATATAAATCCTACTAATGGAGCTATCTGCACAATATACATAGGCATATTACAAGCAGGGCTAAGTTGATTACTTGATATTGCCGATAAAAAATATTTATATGCAAATGGTATTAAATAGAAAAAGAAAATAAATTCAATAAAATAATTCATCATTTTCAATATAAATTCAATTTTATTTGGTAATATACTTATGAATTGATCAACTTTAATAGATATTCCCTTTTTTACACAGTAACTTATACTTATAAATCCCGACCATATATATAAATATCTAGTTACTTCCTCCGACCAAGCAAGGGAGTAATTAAATAAATACCTTGCACATACTTGTATACCCATAATAAGAGTCATTATGACTAAAAATATTATCATTATTAGTTCTTCCATATATTCGTCTAAAAACTTTATATACTTCATCTACTCCTCCAACTTCCTTCTATAATTGTAAAATAAAACAAGCTACATATATATAAGTAGCTTGCATTATATTTATATACTTTTATTGATTATATCTAAAACCTTATTAAGTTCTTCAACATTTATTTGACCTGGTGCTGATGCTTTATTTACTGCTCCAAATGTTAAACATGAACCAAATACTTCTCCACATAAACGACTAATAACACCTTGACCTGCCATAGACATCGTAATTATAGGTCTATTCGCATATTGCTCAGACATTATAGTAGTCGCTTCCAATAATTCTAATACATCTAGTTTACATTTTGGCATTACAGCTATTTTAGGTATATCTGCTCCTAAATCTTGCATTTTTATTAAACGGCTTACTATATCACCTTTTGATGGTGTTTTATCAAAATCATGATTCGAAGCAACAACTTTAACATTTACACTATGAGCAAATTCAACTACCTCTTTAATTACTTCATCTCCAGTGAACACTTCTACATCTATTAAATCAACTAATCCTGTAGCAGCAACTTCTTTGTTTAAATTTACATATACTTCTGTTTCTATTGATTTTTCTCCACCTTCTTTTGAAGTACGGAATGTAAATAGTAAAGGTAATTCTTTTAATTCTTCTCTTAATTCAGCTAATACTTCTTTTACCTTATCTATATTAAATACATTTTCAAACCAATCTACACGCCATTCAACAACATCAACAGGTACACTTTGTAAGTTTTTTGCTTGCCCTATTATTTCCTCTTTTGTAACACCTACTATAGGGACACAAATCTTAGGCTTTCCTTCACCTAACACTACATTTCTAACTTTTACTGTTTTCATTTTGTCCTCCAAATATTAATACTATAATTACTCAAAAGTAATTTTCATTATAGTTAAAATACTTACTATTATTTTAAATTAAGTTTATATTCCTAAGAATTCTTTCATATGGTCTATTGGCATTGATTGTCCTGTCCATAATTCAAATGCAGCTGAACCTTGGAATAGCATCATACCTAAACCATTCATTGTCTTACATCCAACTTCCCTTGCCATTTTTAACATTTCAGTTTCTCTTGGCGAATAAACTACATCACTAACTATTAAGTCTGGTCTAAAGAAAGATTTATCAGGTATATAAGTTTGTCCCTCTAATGGCTTCATTCCCATTCCTGTTGCATTTACAAATAGAAAACTATCTGCTATTTCTTCTTTTAATTTATCTAAATCTGCTAAATCATATAAAGCAGCTTTACATGAAGTATTTTCGTTTATTTTGTTAACTGTTTCAACTGCATTATCCCAGAATTTATCTTTTATATTAAATATAGATATCTCTTTTACACCATCAAGTGCTGCTTGTATTTCTATAGCAGTAGCTGCTCCTCCTGCACCTACTATAGTCATCTTTTTACCTATTACATCTACTCCCTCTTCTTTAAGAGATTGCATATATCCTATACCATCTGTTATATGACCAACTAAAACCCCATCATTATTTACTATTGTATTTACAGCCCCACAAAGTTTTGCTGCTGGTGATAATTCGTCTAAATATTTATGCACAACTGTTTTATTTGGCATAGATACATTAGAACCTTTTAATTTTAAAGCTCTAAGTCCTTTTACTGCATCTTCTAAGGAATCGTTATCCACTTCAAATGCTAAATATGCATAGTCTAATCCTAGTGTTGCAAAAGCCTCATTATGCATTGCTGGTGAACTTGAATGTCTTATTGGATATGCCATTAATCCAATTAATTCTGTATGTCCTGTTATTCTTTCTGCCATTTTTCCCATCTCCTTTTGTAAAATATAAATTATGAATTCGTAACCTATATAACTTTGTTAAATTTTTAATTATATAACATATAAAAATTTACGACTTCTTTAACATTTATTATATTTAAAATTTATCAAAGATTCCAATTGATGTTATTTGTTATTTTGATAGTTTTTTTCTATAAGTTTTTAAAATTTAAAACTTATAATCTATAGTTTCTATTTATATTCTTTTATCACAAATTTTATAAATTCTTTAACACAAGGTGATAAATACTTATTCTTCATTTTTGCCATGTATATATTTCTCTCATATTTTGGATTCGTAATTTTTATTATATTTACATCTAAATATTTTAACAATTGTATATTAGGGATAATAGCTATACCAAAATTAGATTCAACTAACCCTGCCATTGATTCATCTTTTTCAACTTCATATACTATATTTTGTTTTATGTCCATTTTCTTAAACATATTATCAATAAATGGTCTTAGACCACTATTTTTTTTAAATGCAACGTACTCATAATCAGTTGTTTCTCTTAAATCCACTTCTTTTTTATTAGCAAGAGGATGATTTTTAGGTGTTATTAATACAAGCTCTTCTTCTTTAATTTTTATAAACTCTATATCTTCCTCATTATCAAGTTTTGAACAAAATCCAATATCATAGTCATCATTTTTTAGACCCTTTATTATATCCAATGTATTTCCATCTGATAATGTACACTTATACTCTTTTTCATTATTCTCTTTTAAAAATTTATTTACCAAAATTGGTATATCTTTTGCACCAAATGTATATATGTATCCTATATCTATAATTCCACTAGTCTCACTTGTTAAAAACTTAGTCTTTTTTATGCCTTGATCTAAAGTATCTAAAGTTTTCTCCACATATTCTAAAAACACTTTTCCATACTTCGTAAGTACAACATTTCTTCCCTTTTTTTCAAATAAATATGTTCCTAACTCTTTCTCAATCAATGATATAGCATTACTTAAACTCGGTTGTGTAATTGATAATTTTTTTGCTGCTTTAGTATAATGTTCTTCTTTTGCTAAAGTAGCAAAATATTGCAAATGATTTAAATTCATAATCTCCCCCTAAAATAATCTTACTTTTGATTAACAATTTTTATATTACTACAATCTATAGTTTTTTTCTATTATTTTCTACAAAAATATCAATTTGTTTTATTGGTTCATATAAATTAAAATTTGAAATATAAGTGAATCTTGTTAAAAAATAAATTTATAGATATTATAAATAACTTTTTTCTAAGAATAAATAGGGAGGTTTATTAAAAATGAATAAAAATTACAAAAATTTATTATCACCATTGACAATAAAACATATGACTATGAAAAATCGTGTTATGATGTGTCCTATGGGAACTAACTATGGCGGTCAAAATGGGGAAATGAGTTTCTTACATATAGACTATTATGAGCAAAGAGCAAAGGGTGGAACTGGACTTTTAATGGTAGAAAATGCAAGCGTTTACTCTCCACAAGGTTCAAATGGAACAACTCAACTTCGTATAGATCATGATAGTTATATACCTAGATTATATAAATTATGTGAAAGTGTACATAAACATGGTACTTGTATAGGTATACAAATTAACCATGCAGGTGCTTCTGCAATGTCTTCAAGAACAAATATGCAGCCAGTATCTGCATCAAATATCCCATCTAAAGCTGGTGGAGAAATACCTAGACCACTTACTAAAGATGAAATACTATTAATAGTAAAAAAATATGGTGAAGCTGCTAAACGTGCTCAGGCCGCTGGATTTGACTGTGTTGAAATACATGGAGGTCACTCTTATTTAATAAGTCAATTCTTATCTCCAACTACTAATAATAGAACTGATGAGTTTGGTGGTTCTATAGAAAATCGTACTCGTTTTGCAAAAATGATTATAGAAGAAGTTCGTAAAAATGTTGGACCATTCTTCCCAATATTCCTTCGTATCAGTGCAGATGAGCTTGTAGAAGGAGGAAATAGTTTAGATGATGCACTTGAATATTTAGAATACTTACATGATGAAGTAGATGTATTCGATGTATCTTGTGGTTTAAACTCTTCAATCCAATACCAAATAGATGCCAACTACTTCCCAGATGGATGGCGCTCATATATGTCAAAAGCGGTTAAAGAGAAGTTTAATAAGCCATGTGTATCTATGGGTAATATAAGGGATCCTAAGGTAGCAGAAGAAATATTATCAAATAATCATGCTGATATAATAGGTATGGGACGTGGATTAATTGCTGATCCAGAGTGGGTTAATAAAGTAAAAGACTCTAAAGAAGATGAAATACGTAAATGTATATCTTGTAATATAGGATGTGCTGCTAATAGAATAATGTTAAATCGACCAATAAGATGTACAGTTAATCCATCTGTAAATGAATATGAAAATTATAAGAATAAACATATTAATAAACCTTGCAATGTAGTAGTTATAGGTGGGGGAACTGCTGGGCTAGAAGCTGCATGTACTGCAAGTGAAGTAGGATGTACAACTTTCTTATTAGAGAAAAATGATGTTCTTGGTGGATTAGCTACTGAGATATCAAAAATACCTGATAAAAAGAGATTATATGACTTCCCACAATATTTAATAAATAGAGCTAGTAAACTAGATAATTTATTTATATTCAAAGCAACTGAAGCAAAAGTAGACTTCATAAAAAATTTAAAACCAAATATTATTGTAAATGCAACAGGTTCAACTCCTTTATTACCTCCAATTAAAGGTTTATCAGATCATGTTGATAAAAAAAATAGCAAAGTAAACTCAATAACTAAAATGATAGAAAATATACCAAACTACCCTGAAGATTTAGCAGGCAAAAAGGTTGTTATCATTGGTGGAGGTGCTGTTGGTCTTGATGTAATGGAGTTCTTTGCAAAGAGAAATGCTGAGGTTACTATAGTTGAGAAAATGTCTATAATAGGTAACGGCCTTGATCCTGTGACAAAATCTGATACTGGTCATACAATGAAAAAATATAATGTTAATCAACTTACTAATACTTCATTATTAGAAGTTAAATCTGATTCATTCTTTGTTGAACTAGAAAATGGAGAAAAAACTGATTTAGAATTTGATTTTGGATTTGTATGTCTTGGAATGAGAGCTAATAATTCATTAATCAATGAGCTTAATGAAAACTTTGGTGATGATGCTGAAATTTTAAACATAGGTGATAGCTTCCGTGCTAGACGTATAATAGAAGGTGTTGCAGAAGGAAGAAATATTTTAAGTACTTTAGCAAATCTTAACTATCTAGATAGCATAAACTAGTAAATCAATAATATTAGATAAATTATTTTTATCATAAAAATAATTGTAAATTATTGTTTTTTATTAATAAATCATGTAGATTTAATATTGTAAAGATATTCCATTAATATCTTTGACTTGTTTTTTGTTATGTTTTGTTAAAAAATATTTATTTATGTGTGTATGCAAACGGAAAAATAGGATGATATATATCATCCTATTTTTTATATTAAAACATTCTTATATATGAATTAAACTCTGTTTCATACTTTTGACTACCTTTACTCAAATAAAGTTTTATGGATATTTTATTGTTATTATTAATAATATTAATTGAGTCTACATAATCTCCAATCTCATATCCACCAGCTTCACTTCCTCCACCACTATTTAAAGTATTTATAAATAACTTATTATTTCTTTTAAAACTAATTTCTCTATCTTTTTCTGTTTTATTATATTCATCTCTATATCTACATTTTATAGATTCTGCTTTTATGTAGGACTTATTATCTTCAAATATAGTTTTACCATTAGTATCTCTTATACTTACAATACCCTTTGAGTTTTCCAACAGTTTATTAATTTGAAACGAGATTTCCTCACCTTGTTCATATAGTTCAACTTTATTCTGTATCATATTTTTATAATTATTAGAAAAAAATAATATATAATAAAAACTTAAAGATAAAGTTACTATTATAAATAAAGATACTATACCTTCTAAAAGTAAATATCCTCTTTTTTTACTTTTCATAGATTCCCTCTTTATATAGTACTCTTCCACTTACAGGTACTATAGTTATATATTTTGATATACTATTCTTAGAAATTATTATTGTTCCTCCACCATGCTCATAAGCTCCTGTCCTATCAAATCTAATATAATTAGAATTTTGAGTGATAGGATAACTTAATTTTGTATTCTTAGGTAAAAATATTCTTTTTTCTTCTATTGAATTATTATATAAACTATATCCCCAAGTATCATTTTCGTTTATAAATCGGATATAGACCTTATTATCAAGTATATTTTCTCTTCTTATGTATCTAATATCAGAACATAACTGCTTTGCAAAAGAGTCTATGATATAATTATCATTTTCATACTTCATAAAGCAAAGACTTGATATTATTACTATTATACTGATACTTATTACAAGCTCTAAACTAGTCACATTCCTTCTTTTTTCATAAATTTATATCTCCTTGTAATTATATAATATAACCAATTCATCTTCATTAAATTTAATATCTTCTTGAATATTATGACTTTCTACTTCATCGAATTTTTCTTCTGCTTCTTCTCGCCCAACAGTTTCTTTATCTTTAAATTCTTCTTCATCTTTTTTCCCTAGATAAGGATTTATTATTTTAAAACTAACAATAGCATGCTTCTTGTAATTTTTCAGACTATAAGAAGTAGAGACATTATAATGTAAAAATGCTTTATTAGATAAATTTCTATTATAACCTATATTTACATTAATTTTATTCTTATCATCACCGGGTAAATTTTTAATTTTATTAATAAAATTTAAAGAATTATTTTTTACAAAATAATCATAATAATCATCTTCTGTTTTCATATTTTCAATTGCATAGCTTACTTCTTTAAGGATATTACTATGAATAATTTCTATAGTACCTAAATTCTTTTGCCTTAATTGTTCATCTTTATAATCTAAATTTGAAATTCTACTACTACTCAAAATCAATCCAGAACATGTTATACAACTCATACTTATTATAGAAAAAATCATCAATGACATAATTAATATAGAGCCTTTATTTTTTCGTAACATATGTATTTAACTCCATGGAATTATTTTTATCTACTACTTTAACATTTAAACTATAGCACTTATAATAGTTGGTATTTGATACTGTTGTATATATCGTATACTTATTAATTTTTTCTATATTACTATAACTTTGAATTATATCGTCATTTTTTATTTTAGCTCTCTCATCTTCTATAAATTCTTTTGCAATAGATAACATTTCTATGTTATCTTTATTTTTATTTAGCAAATATAAACTATTATGAAGACTAGATGTTATAATAAATACAATAATACTTAAAATAAAAAAGCTCATAACACATTCTAAACTTGTAAATCCACTTCTTTTTATGTTATATTCATTCCTTTCTCAGGAATAGTTATTTTATACTATTAAAATATATATCTTTTATTTCTATAAAATCTTCTTCATTTAATTTAATATTTTCCCATATGCTATAAGACAAAATTCCTTGATTAATTAACATTCCTATTCCATATATAATTTTTAAATTATTATCTTTTGCCCATTTTAATAGTTTAGTTTCATGAGGCTTATAAACTATGTCACATACTAATAAATCTCTATGTGGTATTATATCTTCATTTATAGGACACTCATCATTTCCCATTCCTATTGGAGTTGTATTAATTAAAATATCTATATGTTTTAAATCTTCTTCATCCACTGATTTTATACTATATGTGCATTTTGTACTAAAATTTTCATTAATTATATCACATATTTCCTTAGCTCCTTCTATACTTCTATTTCTAATCTCAATAGATAAAGCATTATTTGATGATATTTCCACGGCAATACTTCTACAAGCCCCTCCCGCTCCTAATATCATTATTTTTTTATTTTTTAAATCATATCCTTCATCTAATAATGATTTTACAAAACCAATCCCATCAGTGTTATAACCTATTAATTTGTTATTTTCATTCTTTATTGTATTTACAGCTCCAATTAATAAAGCATTCTTATCTACTTTGTCTAAGTATTTTATGATCTCAACTTTATAAGGAATTGTTACATTGCATCCTTTAATTTTATATGCTCTTATTCCCTCTACTGCTTTTTCTAGGTTATTTTTTTCTATATCAAAACACATATAAACATTATTTTTATTATATTTTTGTGAAAGATAATTATGTATACTTGGCGAAAAACTCTGCTTTACTGGCTGTCCTAAAAGACATATTAAATTTGTACTTGAATTAATATTCATAGTTGCTCCTCTATTCTGTTTATTATCATATCTTTTATTATTTATACTTATCTTTAGTAATTTATTAAAAATCACATAATCTTTTGTATTCATTATATATAAAATTTTGATCTATTGTATTGCTAACAATATCATACTCTTTGACATTTCTTTCAATATTTAATTCTACCTCAATAATTATACTATCATCTATATTAGTTTTTATATCTATTTTACCTTTATATAAATTTATAATTAGCTTAGAAATTGACATGCTTAGATTTAATATTTTTTCATCATAATTATAAAAATGTTTTTTATGATCGTATCGTCCAAAATTTTCTATACTTACTATAACCTTATCACCCTTGGTTCTCATATTAATATTTATGGTACTCTTAAGTCTTGAATTTTTAATTACAAGAGAAATTAATGCTAAAATAGCTTTTGTTATATTATCTTGATCTATTTCAACATATACTTCTTCTTCTTCTGTGTCAAAAATTATATTTATTCCCTTATTAATAGTATACTTATTAAGTTCAGTTACTATATCTTCGCATATACAAACCAAATCATAAGTATCTTTTGCATCTTTATAATAATTAGTTTCTAACTTAGATAGTTCCATTATTTTATCAATTAAAATCGTAAGTATATCAACATGCTTATTCATTACATCTATATACTTTGCAAATTCACCCTCTGGTTCTCTTTTTATTATATCTTTACAGTTTCGTAATATAAACTTATTGCTCATATTTAATAAGTTTGCTGGTGTTAATAGTTCATGAGACATATTTATAAAAAAGTCGTCCATATCTTTATTTATAATTTCACTTTCCTCAATTTCCCTTTTCATAGATTCAACTCTAACTTCCTCTGTTATGTCTCTTATTATAAGTACCATCTTTGTAGACTTATTAATATCAATAAGAACCACACAACTTTCAATGTGAACTATACCTCCATATCCATCTTTAATGCTTTTTTGCATATATTTTATATTCTCATTTATATTTCCTGAACTTATAGCTATATCATTATAAATTTCATCTAAATCCATATTTTCTATATCTTGTAT
>NZ_JAGHFM010000083.1 GCF_017888745.1 Terrisporobacter sp.
CCAAAAGTCATTCCATTTGGAGGTGAATTTGTACTGCTTTCTTGATCCCATATTGATACTATTTTACTTATATTATCTTCATTTATAAAATCTGGATGAAGATAATTTATTCCAGAATCTATAATTCCTATTAATACATTCTTTCCATTTACATTTATATATGGATTATCTTCTATAAAATTTATACCTGCAGCTGTAGATACAGTTTCTCCTTCTCCTAAATTTCCATTTATTTCTATCATCGTACTCATTGCTTTTGCTTCTTGAAACCATGCAACTTCGTAAATGTTTTCTAATATATTTTCATCAAAACTATCTTCAACATATACAACTGCTAGTTGGCTATTTAAGAGCATATAATTTGTAACACCAACATTACTTAAAGCAGTACCTATATCTCCTTGATAAATAATAGGATAAGATTTCATTATATTCCTCCTATCTGAATACTTCCATTGTATTTCTTATATTCAAAATTCCAAAACCTGTATTATTATTTGGATAAATTATATCTTCTGATCTTATAGATCCTACTCTAAATATGGTTCTTATATTCTGTACAAAGGCTTTACTTCTATAATTCTTATCTAGTAAAACATACTGCATAAACATTGATACACAGCCTGATGTATAAGCTGCTGATGGTGCGGTTCCAGTTATAGTTCCATATCCACCACCAGGATATGGCCCAATTATATTGACTCCTGGTGCTACTAAATCTGGTTTTAATAGTCCAGATATAGTAGGTCCTCTAGATGAACCTTGCCATAAACCTCTATTTATACTATCATAGGCTCCTACAGTTATATTATCTGAAAATGTGGCAGGATAAACAATAGTGCTACTTGGATCTGGATTTCTAAATCTAGTTCCACTATTTAAAAATACTCTATTTGGTAAATAAGCATCATAATTTCCATTACTTATATAATCTCCTGTCAATCTAATTTTCCATATACCGCTTTTGACATTTGTCATATTTATTATAGTTTGCTGTTGGCCAGAAAAAGTAGTTGGATATACATATGTTATAAAATAGTCTGTATTTTCAAAGTCAAATAAACCAGATATAGTATTAAGATCTAATACATCTACCGATTTGCTCTCCTCTCCACTAGGACTAACTATAGATACTATTGCTGTATCTGGTTTTTCAATCCATATTTGAATTTCAAGATGCTCTTCCATACTTGTTACTTCAATTTCAATTTCATTTACATCTCCACTTGCTAATATTCTACCACTTGTATGAGTCTCAGTATTTCCTTCATCTCCTGCAGCACATACTGTACAAATTCCTCTAGAAAAGTAACTTTGTTCTCTTGTCTCACTTCTAGTTGACACTCCAGCTAAGCTAGTACTTCCATTTGCATAATTTATCACTAATGGCATATTTAATTGAGCAGCTTTTTCATATGAATACTGTGAAGCCACATTAGACATGGCATTATTATAATATCCATCTATTTTTGCTAATTTTACAACTATTAATTGTGCATCTTCTGCCACACCTGCATATTCACTATTTACATTTCCAAGACCTGCACATATTCCAGATAAAATTGTTCCATATCCTTCTTCATCTATTGATAAGCTTGAATCATTATTGGATATGGCTTCATTTATTTGCTCTCTAGTATATTCTGTTCCAATATAATATCCATCTGGAGGATTACCTTCCTTGGTTTGATCCCATAAGTATAGTATTTTCGATGTTCCATCTGCATTTATAAAATCTGGATGAAGATAATCAATTCCACTACTAATTATTGCTATAACAGTTCCTCTTCCACTTAAAAATATATTTGGGTTATTTTTAAAAAAATTGACTCCTATTTCTTCATTTGCATTTACTCCTCCCTCTGTACCTGGTGTTACTGTCCCTAATAATGCTATTCTAGTTAAAGACTCTATCCTCAAAACAGATGGCAAGGATAATATAGACTTTATAGTAGCCACACTATAATTACTCAAATATACTATTCCATAATTATCACTTAATCTATAAAACTCAACATTTGGTAGTAGCCTTCTTAATTCGTCTTCAAAACCAGGTTCATATAATATATTTACCCCTTGCCTTATATTGCCTTGCCTAGTCATTTGTACATTTGGAGTAGCTATTTTCCTCATGTACTGTCTTGTTCTTATTTTTCTATATTCAAAATCAAAACTTTTATTCATATCGGCTAATTGATTTAACTCTAATGTAGATAAATTTAAAAAGCCAAATCCTCTTAAATTATTTGGATATACTATATTACTTTTTCTTCTTGCAGATTTTAAAAGTAAAGCTTTTAATTTGGCAGAATATAAAAAGGGATCATTATTATTAATAATTCCCCACTGATGAAATAAGGAACACACTCCTGTAACATGTGGAGTAGCCATACTAGTTCCACTTAGTGCACCTTGACTTCCACCTGGTAAATATGAAATTATGTCTTCACCTGGCGCTAATATATCAGGTTTACTTACACAAAACTCTATATCACCTTCTCCTGAAAAAACTGAAGCTGTATCAGTTCTTGAATTATAGCTCCCAACTGTTAAAACTCGACTTGCAGTACCTGGTACTGTGACAGTTAATTCTGTAGTTGGAGTCAAAAACCTTGTATCTTTACTCAACCCCTCTGATGTTGGCAAATAAATATTTATATTTCCATCTACTATATTTATAGGTGTAAATACTATTTTCCATATACCTGGTGTTATTTGGCTACTCGTTGTTAGCTGAAAAGTTACTCTTCTTTGAAGTGAATATGGAGCAATTGGATAAAAATATCCCTTTATTCTAGTAGTACCTATTGAGTTCCTCACTTCACCTGATGTGAGTGAAATTGGTTGGGTTCTTTGATTAGATGGATTTACTAAATATACATTAAAATCATCTACAAAACTAGGCCATATATTTATATTAATTATCGTTTCATTTGATCCTATAGTAAGCTCTACTTCTTCAATTCTATCTTCTAATTTTATATGTTTATGCCCCCCCTTATCTCGATTATTTCCTGCTGCAACCATTATATTATTTTTCCAATATAAACACATATCATCAATATATTGTTCAAATAGTGATAATCCTCTATGAGATCCTTCATTACTTCCATAGCTTATATTTATAGAAACTGGCATATTTAACTCTAATGATTTGTCTAAAATAAATTTTATAGCCCTCATAAATTCAGTACTTCTAGAATAATAGTCAGTAGCTATATTACCTACCCTTATTACTATTAACTTCGCATCAGTAGCTATACCTGCAGCTATACCTGCCACATGTGTTCCGTGACTTGATGTAGCAGATACAGGTATAAAAATTTCTCCATTTATCGCTTTATTTATATCTTCATTTGTATATAAGGTTCCTTCTTTAAAACCCTCTGGCGGTGTTCCAATTATAGATTGATCCCAATAATATAATATTTTTGAGTTACCATTAATATCTTTAAATATGGGAAGTGTATAATCTATTCCAGAATCTATAAGACCTATTATTGTACCTTCTCCAGTTAACCCACTTCTATTTTTAAAATTTGTTATCCCCGTACTTGAAAAACTTTGTGTGTCTTGAGTTTCTAGTATAAATGGTTTTTCAATATACTCTATTTCTTTATACTTTAATAATTCATTAAATATATCAGGATCATTAGAGCTAATTATTGCATAAATGGGACTTAAAATCTCTATATTTACATTTAATTCATTTTCAAGTCTTAAAATATCACCGCTATACTTAACTACTACTTCATAATCTATATTAATCCCCCTCCTATTATACAATTCCACTACTTTATTTTATTATATTAATTGTCATATTTTTTTATGATGATATAAGTACACAACCATATCTAACAATAAAAAACTCGCTTCGCTTAAGCCACCTGCGCGGATGGCTCCACTTCATATCTCCAACAGCTTTGCCCGTTACTCAAAATTAACTTCGTTCATGTCGCCAACGGCTTTGCCCGTTGCTCAAATTTTATAGTGGGAATTATAAGTTATCAACAATTCAGATAATTTATAACCCTTTAAAATATAAAAAAGTCCCATTTATTAATGAGACTTTTTAGTGTTTATTTATGTGTATCTTCTATTTTCTTATTTAATCTACCTAGCATATTCTTTGAAAAGTTAGATATTTCTTCAGGAACACATTTAGACTCTGCTAATAGACAGTATATTTCTAAAGCTCTTTTGTAATCTCTTTTACCAGAATAAGCTTTAAATGCCTCTTCAGCTAATTCTTTGGATATAGTATTAATTCTTTCAGCTCTTCTTTTCAATGCAACTCTCCCCTAAATAATTCTTTTATTAATATATATTAGTTGCAACATATAAAATATGAATATATTTATTGCTGAGCTTCTTCATCTAAACTTCCATCTTCTGATTCTGAACCATGATCTTTGTCTTGTTCTTGGTCTTGACCTTCATTTTTACTTATAATCTCTTTTATAGTTATGACATTGCTTGGTTTTGAAGTTCCTTCTTCGTTTCTACCTACTATATAAATATCATAATTAACTTCATCAGCGTCACTTGCAATATCTAGATTTAAAATTACTTTATTATCTCTTATAAATTCTTCCTGAGTAATAGATCTATATAGCTCATAATTACTTCCTTGGATAGTATTATCTTTAATATAAATATCATAATTATTTGCTCCATTTAAAACATCCCAACTTAAAGCTATATTTAACTTATTATCTGATATATTATGTTTAAACAAAACATTTTTTATCATACTATCCTCCACTTTAACTTCTTTTACATTTATAGTTATTATTTCTATACTTTTATTACTACCTTCACCACAACTAATTGTAATTTTCTCACTGCCTGTTCTTATTCCAGTAATATTTCCTTTTTCATCGAATGTTACAGCTCTTTCCACAGGCATCTTTGTTTCTGAAAACTTATATTTAACTTTAGGAGGCGTTAATCTAGCAGGAGAAGTTATTATTTTAGGATTTAACTTAATAGTTTGACCTACCACTATATTGAAGCTTTTTTTAATTTCAATCCTTCTAACTCTAGCTACTATATTAAACCTTATAGCCTCTACTTTATCTTTTGACTTAGCATAAATGGTAGCACGACCTACACCTACAGCTTTAACTTTATTATTTTTTACTTCTAATACATTATCATTTGAACTTTCATAAGTTACATCATAAGAGTCATTAAATTCTGCATAATCAACTTCAACAGATCCACTTAGCTGAGCAGTATCACCAACATACTTTAAATTTCCATCTATAGAAACATTTAAAGATTCTACTGTTGGATCTACTACTAATATAGTAGCTTTTTGTAATACTCTAGAATTTTTCATAACGGCTACAGAAGTGTAACCAGTCTTAAGACCCGTAAGTACAACAGTATTATCTTCTATGTCACTTTTCTCTAGTTTTATAGTTTTAGAATCATCAAGTATAGTAAATTTAATCTTAGGATCTTTAGCATATTGCGGAAATTTTATATAATCACCAGGTGATAATACTACAGGCTCCCCTAACTTTACTACATATTTATCAATATCTTGAATAAACTCTCCATGAATAATATTAATATTAACTCCTTTAATCATGGGCGATATTACTCCAAACCTAAATAAATAATATTGTGCAACTAACACTAGAGGGATTATTGCAAAAATAATAAGCCTTTTATATCTTTCATAGATTATCCTCATATATACCCTCCTTTTATAAAAAATTCGCTTCG
>NZ_JAGHFM010000009.1 GCF_017888745.1 Terrisporobacter sp.
CTAATAAAATAGATATTTTTTAAATAGGAAAGAAATTACTAATCTCTTATTTTGCAATATATTAAAATTATACCCATCAATCAATATACATAACTTTTCTTTAAATATAAAAAATGTCATTGATACAATAAAAAATAATCACACCATTAAATACCTATTTATCTATGTAATATCACTAAAAAACAAAGAGTTTTGTCTCCTAAAATCAAATTACATATTAAGAAAATTCCATCTATACTGGTGCCTTAGTTGAAATTGTGTCTAGGTATATAACATAGTAAGACGATATAAAACAAGAGTATTTTGCCTTTTTTATATAAAAGTTTTAAAATGAGAATATTTTGTAATTCACTAGAATTATTTATGCCAATTAACTAGTTATTGAAAACAACCTATCTCATTGATGTTAATAGGAATTGTGATATTTAATATTGGATTAGTAGATATGTTTATAGAGAAAAAATACAAATAGATAAACATAAGATAAAGAGCATTAACTATTAATGCTCTTTGTTAAAATTGTTTGATTTAAGTTAATTTTTATTTAGTCATTATTAAAGTTAATATCTATTCACTTAGAAAGTTTTGAATATCCTTTATAAACTTTAGTATTGTCTCTTTTTCTTGTTCAGTATATTTATTAACTCTATTAATAAGTTTTCTATTTCTTTCTTCATGCTTATCATTATGTATTTCATTGATCATTTCACCTAAAGGTGTTAATTTATAGAAAATTTTCTTTTTATTTACATCATCTTTATAAGATGTAATAAGTTCTTTTTTTATTAAACTAGATATAACTTTAGAAACACCACCTCTAGTCATTCCTATTTTCTCAGAAATTTTAATTCCATTAATTTCTTCTTCATTTCCAATACATGAGATTACATGCAGTTCTGTAATTGAAATATCCTTTAAATCACAATTTTTCTTAATTATTTCATTCAAAATTCTCTCGTTAACTAAATTTTTTCTTTCTTCAGATTTTACAAATAAAGTATCTATTTCAGATATAATTTCTTTATCTATTCTATTCAAATTTACATCCTCCTAATGTTTATAGTTATTTTAATAACTTTATTATTTTGGGTAAATACAATTTAGATAGTTCATAAAATAATGTTGACAAGGAAACATTATTTTAGTAATATAATATTGTTTCCTAGGAAACATTATAATTATAACACAAAATTGTTTCTAGGAAAACTTAATTATATACATCATTTAATATAGGAGAACTTAAATATGGCAAATTTCAAAAGAAAAATAGCACAAATTAAATTATTAAGAAAAATATTTGAGTCTAGAGGACAAATATCATATAACTGCGATAAATGTACTCATTGTACTTTATGCGAAAAGACATGTCCTGTTAATGCAATAACTGTTTCTAGAAAAGATAAAAATTGGACTATTGATAATAATGTTTGTGTTCGTTGTACACATTGTGTTGCTAAATGTCCAACAAAAGCTCTTTCTTTAAAAAAAAATATATAAATACTAAAAAATAAAGCAACTTATTATTACTCTCTAATTTTAATTGCTTTATTTTTTATAATACTGTTCTTATAAAGTTCGTTCTTATTTAGAAAACTGTTAATTATTACTTATTCTAAATAATTAATTATCGATATATGTATAATTTTTTTAATTTTAGATTACTAATCTCTTAATTTGAATTATGTTAATATTGTAAAGTAGTTATTATATTAATTTAATTAGTTTTTTCATCCACCAATCCATCAAAAGAAATAGCATTGTTGCCTCCCGCTTGCATATACCACCATTCTATGAAATGTGGATATGACTTTTTACAACACTCTCTAAGCTCAGTGTATTCTAGTTCTAAAAAATTATTTATATTATATATTTCATCAATAGCTACACATATTTTACCAAGATTAATATTATTATATTTTTCTTCTATAACGTTGTTAAACCATAGCTTCCACTGTGATTTTAGCTTGTAAATATAATAAAATTTAGCAACTCATCTGTAGATGTTCTAATAGACCAAGATTCATTAGTATCTCTATTTATCATTTTTTAAATTCCTTTATCTTTATCAATATGTTCTAATTCCTTTCATCATTACATTTATGAGAGTAATTCTAGAATTATTAATATGGCTAAAATTCATTTTTTTAATGAGTAATGAACACCCAATATCTATCTACTTTCTATTCTTATAGGATTTATAACTAAATAACATCTATCCATATCAAATTCAACTATCTTAGCTTTTACTTTAACATTAGTACCATTATCTGTTATACCATATTCTAGCCCCCTTTCATCCCCATATGCAATATCTTTAACCTTCATGTAAGGACCTGTAATGTTAGTTTCACTATAATCTCCGTAAGTTACCAATAGTTCATATCTAGTATTGTAGCCCTCTCTCAATTGTATAATATCAATAGAACCATCAAACTCTATTTCTCTTCCTTGTATACTGTTGAAATATTTTTCATACTCTTCATCAGGGAGTGAAGTTGTCATATAGTTTTTGAAATCCTTATCTTCTATTGTTAATATCTTTTCCTCAATGGGTTCTTCTACTACTTCTTTTTCCTCTTTTATAGTTTCTTCAACTTTTTCTGGTACTTCCTGAGATGTTTTAACCTCTTCTGAACTACATCCTATCATTAATCCAGCTAGTACTCCACAAACTATTAAGCTTATTATTGTATTCATTTTCTTTCTCCCCTTTGAATATAAATTATTTTTTATTTCTAACTAAAAATTTTATTAATAACCAAACTAGCCAAAATCCACATGTAATACAAGTCATAAGTATGTAAAATAAGCATCTAAAGAACATACTATTACACCTGCTATTTTCTTCAATAATTATTATTCTCTTGTTAATCATATTAGTACATTTTTTGAATATCTTTTCCTAAGTGACCACAATCAAGTATCCATACTAACCATTGATCTTTGTATCTCACTTTATATCTTATTACAAAACTGATAATATGAAGTATGTTATTGAAAAATCAAGATAAGTATTTGCCATATAATGTCCTATGAAATCTCTCATATGCTTTAATATCTAGGTTTTAAAATGTATAATATAATTAAATATAAAGATTTTTAGGAGGTACATATGAAATTCCAGTGGACTACTATACAAGTAACAAATCTAGATAATAGCTTAAAGTTTTATAAAGATTTGCTAGGAATGAAAATAGCTAAAGTTATTGAAGGTGGAAATCACCAAATAGTCATGCTTGGTGAAGATGATGATGCTAAAATCGAGCTAATACCTATCTCAACTGCATCTAGGGAAAACTTAGGTAATGGTGTTTCTATCGGTATTGCTTTTAAACAACTAGATGATTTAGTTGAAAAAATAAAATCAAAAAATATACCTGTTGTAGGTCCAATAACTCC
>NZ_JAGHFM010000084.1 GCF_017888745.1 Terrisporobacter sp.
GGTGGTGTATTGTTAGGAGGATTCTTTATGTTAACTGACTATACTACATCTCCTATGACAAAAAAAGGTCAAATAATTTATGCGGTTTTAGCTGGTGTAATAGCAACAGTTATAAGATTATATGGTGGATATCCTGAGGGATGTTCATATTCAATATTATTAGCTAACGTTGCCACTCCATTGATAGATAAGTATGTCAATAATAGAGTATTTGGGGAGGTGGCTAAGAGTGAATAGTATTTTAAAATTAGGATTAAATTTATTTATAATTTGTGCAGTTGCTGCTGGTTTGCTAGCAGGAACAAATCAAATAACAGAGCCTATTATAGCTGAGAGAAATGAACAAGCAAATAATGAAGCTAGACAAATGGTACTACCAGATGCTAGTGACTTTGAATTGTTAGATCCAAATGATTATGGTAAAAATGCTGAAGTAGAAATAGTAGAAGTTTATAAGGGATTAAATGGTTCTGATATAGCGGGATATACTATTAAAGCTCTGCCAAAAGGATATGGTGGAGAGATAGAACTTATGGTTGGTATAAAATCCGATGGAACTATATCAGGCGTTAATATAGGAAATATGACAGAGACACCAGGTCTTGGTGCTAAGGCTCAGGAAGAAGACTTTTATGGGCAATATGCAGGAAAACCAGCAACTGAACTTAGTGTTATAAAAAGTGGGTCTGCTGGAGAAACAGAAATACAAGCAATATCAGGAGCTACTATTACGTCTAAGGCTGTAACAAGTGGAGTTAATGCAGCAGTAGAAGTATATGATAGCATCAGTAAATAGGATAGGGGGAAATAATATGAGTCTAGGAAAGATATTTAAAAATGGTATTATAGACGAGAACCCAACCTTCGTTCAAGTTATAGGTATGTGTCCGACTCTAGCTGTAACAAGTTCTGCAATAAATGGCATAGGTATGGGGCTTTCAACAGCAGTCGTTTTAGCATGTTCAAATATAGCTATATCACTACTTAGAAAAGTAATACCAGACAAAATAAGAATACCAGCATTTGTAGTTGTTATAGCAACTTTTGTTACGATAGTGCAAATGGTTTTAAAAGCCTTTGTACCAGCTCTAGATCAAGCGCTTGGATTATATATTCCATTAATAGTTGTTAACTGTATAATATTAGCTCGTGCAGAAAGTTTTGCATCTAAAAATGGACCTATAGAATCAGCGGTTGATGGTATAGGAATGGGTCTTGGATTTACTTTAGCTCTTACAGCTTTAGGTACAGTTAGAGAATTATTAGGAGCAGGATCAATATTTGGTTTAAGTATATTTGGTGCTTCTTATCAACCAGCTTTATTATTTATATTACCTCCAGGTGCATTCTTAACGTTAGGTTTCTTAATGGCACTATTTAATAAAGTAGTAAAGAAAAAAGCTTAGTAGGAGGAAAGTCATATGAATTATATATTATTATTTCTAAGTATTGTGCTTGTTAATAATGTTATAACATCACAATTCTTAGGTATATGTCCGTTTTTAGGAGTTTCTAAAAAGGTTGATACAGCAGTTGGAATGGGAGTAGCTGTTACTTTTGTTTTAGGATTAGCATCAATAATCACTTATTTTATACAGAAATTATTAAATATAACATCTACTGGATACTTACAAACTATAGCGTTTATATTAGTAATTGCTTCTATAGTTCAGTTTGTTGAAATGGTTATAAAAAAGATGAGTCCATCTTTATATCAAGCACTTGGTGTTTATTTACCACTTATAACAACTAACTGTGCTGTTTTAGGTATAGCTTTAGTTAATGTTCAAAATAACTATAACATAGTTGCTACACTAATAAATGGTGTTGGTGCAGGAGCTGGTTTTACATTAGCCATAGTATTGTTTGCAGGAATAAGAGAAAGATTAGAATTAGCAGATATACCAGAATCCTTCCAAGGATATCCAATAACATTAATAGCAGCAGCTTTAATGTCAATAGCTTTCTTAGGATTCACAGGATTAATACAATTATAGAATAGGGGGGGATTTTGTGAGTATAATAAAAGCAATTTTACTTTTAGGTGGATTAGGATTAATATTTGGGGCAATACTAGCCTATGCATCTAAAAAATTTGCCATTGAGGTAGATGAAAGAGAAGAAAAAATACTTGCAGTACTTCCAGGAGCAAACTGTGGTGGTTGTGGATTTCCAGGATGCAGTGGTCTAGCATCAGCTATAGTTGAAGGAAAAGCACCTGTAAATGGATGTCCAGTAGGAGGAGCAGCAGTTGCGGCTAAAGTATCTGAAATAATGGGTGTTGAAGCTGAAAGCGGGGAAAGAATGGTAGCTGCTGTTAAATGTAAGGGAACTTGTGATAAATCAAAGGAAAAGTACATACACCAAGGGATTAAGGATTGTAGAGCAGCTTCAGTCCTAAATGGAGGACAAAAAGCTTGTCAATCAGGATGCTTAGGATTTGGTACTTGTGTTTCTGTATGTAAATTTGACGCCATTAAAATCGTAGATGGAGTAGCTGTAGTAGATGAAGATAAATGTGTTCTATGCGGAAAATGTATAGAAGTATGTCCAAAAGCTTTAATAGTTAAAAAGCCAGCAAGTAAAGAAGTTTTTGTACAATGTAATAGTAATGAATTTGGTAAAGCAGTAAAAGATAAATGTAGTGCAGGTTGTATTGGATGTGGAAAATGTGCAAAAGTATGTCCAGTAGATGCTATAATTTTTGAGAATAAACTTGCAAAAGTTGACTATGAAAAATGTATAGGTTGTAAAGAATGTGCTGTTAGTTGTCCAACTAAAGTAATAGCTGGAGAAATAAAAGATAGAAGAAAAGTTACTATAGATGAGGAAAAATGTATAGGATGTACAGCTTGTGCTAGACAATGTAAGTTTGGTGCAATAGAAGGAGAAAAGAAACAACCTCATAAAATAGATTTAGATAAGTGTAAAGGCTGTCATTTATGCTTACCTAAATGTAAAAAAGGTGCTATGAGTTTAGTTGAAGAAGTTAAAGCAACAAACTAATCTTTTCTCATTGTAAAATGAATATTAAAATATATTAATTATGGATAAAATAAAGGTATGGAATAGTTCCATACCTTTATTTTGTTAAAAATTATAACAAAAATTTTTTTGGTAATTTTAGTTAGAAAAAATATCAAAATCATTTGAAAATATAACAATTATGTAATTAAAAGACTCGACATTTACATTGAAATTTTTACAATATAATGATAAACTTAATTAGTACAAAAATATAGTACAAGGTGAGGTGATAGTATGAATATAATTTTAGCATCGAATTCACCTAGAAGAAGAGAAATCTTAGAAAATACTAAGGTGAGATTTTCAATTAAAGGAAGTCAAATCGATGAGGTCATTAATAGTAATGAATCACCGAAAGAAACTGTAATGAGACTTGCATACGAAAAAGCATTAGATATAGCAAAAGACAATAAAGATGCTTTAGTAATCGGTGCAGATACAATAGTTGTAATAAATGACACTATTTTAGGAAAGCCAAAGGATGAAAAAGAGGCATATGATATGATTAAGTTATTGTCTGGGAAAACTCACTATGTAATTACAGGTTTCGCTTTGATAAATTTAAGTTTAGAAAAAAAAGTAATTGATTATGAAATAAGTAAAATTACTTTTAAAGAATTATCAAATGAATGTATTAAAGATTATATACAAACTAAGGAGTCTTTAGATAAAGCTGGAGCTTATGGAATACAAGGGTATGGTGCACTATTAGTTAAGAATATTGAAGGTGATTATTTTAATATAGTAGGATTACCAATATCTAAGATGAGCGACTGTTTAAAAAATCACTTTAATATAAATCTTTTTTACGGAGGTTGATTTATTGAATAAATCTTCTAAATTATCTTTAAATATAAAAGAGATGACATTAGAGGACAGACCAAGGGAAAAAATGATTTCCAAAGGAGTAAGCAGCTTATCAGATGCAGAATTATTGGCTATTCTTATTGGCAGTGGAAATAAAGAATTAAATGCAATTCAATTAGCTCAAAGGATAATAAATAAAGCTGAAAACATAAGATGTTTGCAAGATATAACCATAGATGAATTAAGAAGTATTCATGGAATAGGTGTTTCTAAAGCAACTCAAATTAAGGCAGCATTAGAATTAGGCACAAGAGTTGCCTCTTATAAACCTAGAAAGTATAAAATTAAAAATCCATGGGACATATACAAATATTATATGGAAGTTTTAAGATATCAATATAAAGAAATTTTTAAGGTAGTTCTTTTAAATACAAAAAATGAAATAATAACGGATGTGGATATTTCTATAGGAACGTTGAATTCATCTTTAGTTCACCCAAGAGAAGTTTTTAGAGAGGCGATAAGAAGAAGCAGTAATAAAATTATATTATTACATAATCATCCTTCTGGAGATGTTGAACCATCAAGAGAGGATAAACATGTAACTTCTAGGCTAAAAGACTGTGGTGAATTAATAGGTATAGAAGTAATTGACCATATAATTATCGGGGACGGAATTTATTTCAGTTTTAAAGAAAATATGATGATTTAAGTAGAATAAAATAAGGAAGGTGTATTAAAATGGCTAAAGAAAAAAAAGAAAAAAAAGAAAAAAAAGGTTTTAAATCTTTGTTTGGATTTGGAAAAACAACTAAAGATATGGGTATAGATTTAGGAACAGCTAATACATTAGTTTATATAAAAGGGCAAGGTATAGTAGTAAGAGAGCCATCTGTTGTTGCTATAAGAGATGATAGTAAATCAGTTTTAGCAGTTGGAGAAGAAGCAAAAAGAATGATAGGGAGAACACCAGGAAACATAGTCGCTATAAGACCAATGAAAGATGGAGTTATAGCTGATTTTGATGTAACTCAAGCAATGCTAAGCTATTTCATACAAAAAGCAGCAGCTAAAAAAGGTGTTGTGAGCCCAAGAATAGCTATATGTGTACCATTTGGAGTTACAGAAGTTGAAAAGAGAGCAATAGAAGAAGCAGCAAGAACAGCTGGAGCTAAAGATGCATTCTTAATAGAAGAGCCAATGGCTGCTGCAATAGGAGCAGGTCTTAGAGTAGAAGAGCCAGAAGGAAATATGGTAGTAGATATCGGTGGTGGTACTTCTGAAATAGCAATAATATCATTAGGTGGTATAGTTACTGCTAAATCAATAAGACTTGGTGGAGATGAATTAGATGAAGCTATAGTTAGCTATGTAAAAAAAGAATATAGCTTAATGATAGGTGAAAGAACTGCTGAAGATGTTAAAATTAAAATAGGATCTGCTTACAAAGAAGGCGAGGAAGTTGAAATGGAAATAAGAGGTAGAGACCTTATAACTGGACTTCCAAAAACTATGCAAATATCTTCATCAGAAGTTAGAGATGCATTAAGAGAACCAGTTAATTCTATAATTGATGGTATAAAATCTACATTAGAAAAAACTCCACCAGAATTAGCTTCAGATATAATGGAAAATGGAATAATGTTAACTGGAGGAGGAGCTCTACTTAGAGGACTTGATAAATTAGTTAAAGAGGAAACTGGTATGCCTGTTAAAATAGCAGAAAACCCACTTGATTGTGTTGCTATAGGTACAGGTAAATCAGTTGAAGATGCAGAAATATTTGAAAAAGTATTAATGATGAATCATAGAAATTAACAAAGTAGGTGCTTACCTTGAAACTTGATAATAATAAAAAGAAAAAAAAGGCTAATTTAAAAGTGATAGCAACGGGCGCAGTTGCTATCACTTTAATTGGAATTGTGGGGATGTCATTAGGGAGAAATAATGGACAAAATCCAACGGGAGCAAATGTTGGAATGAATGCATTTTCATCAATAGGAAGTGTAATAAATGATGGATTTACTTATGTAAAAAGTGGATTTAATAATATTATACATTTTTATTCAAATGCAAAAAAAGTTGAAAGTTTAGAAAAAGAAAATAATGAATTACAAGAACAATTAATAGAATTACAAGGCAAACTAGATGACACAGAATCTTTACAAAATTTAAAAGTAGCCCTTAAATTTGTAGATGAAAAATATGTGGCAAATTCTTTATCTGCAAAGGTAGTAAGTAAAAATGATGGAAATTGGTATACAAGTTTTGTTGTATCTGCCGGTAGTAAAGATGGTGTAAAAAAAGACAGTCTAGTAATTAATGGAAGTGGCCTTGTAGGAATCGTATATGAAGTTTCAGAAAATTATTGTAAGGCTATATCATTATTAGATACAAAATCATCAGTAAGCTTTAAGTTAGCAAAGGACTCAAATTATAAAGGGATTATAACATATGGCAAAAATATAGATGAAGAAGCTGATTATAGAGATGAAGGTTTGCTTCAAGGATATATGTTTGACTCACAATATGATGTATTGCCAGGAGATGTAGTTACAACATCGGGACTTGGACTATATCCTGAAGGAATTGTTATAGGAAAAGTGGAAAAAGTTATAGAAGACAAAAATAATTCCTTAAAATATGTTGTAGTAAAGCCTAATGTTGACTTTAAAAACATAGACGATGTTATGATTATTGAACCAAGAAATATAGGATAAAGGGGAATGAAACGATGAAAAAAGTTTTACTTTGTCTTTTGGGAATAGCTATGCTGATAATTGAAAATAGTTTGACTAACTATATAAAAATATTAGGAGTAAGCATTGACTTTATATTAATTTATTTAACAATTATATCTTTATATATAGATAAATTGGAAAGTAGTTTAATTGGAGCTATTATTGGTTTAATTAAAGATATAACTGTGGGAGGTATATTTGGAGTTAATGCATTAATTTACTTTTCAATATGTTATATAGTAAGTCACTCAAGAAATAAAATATATAAAGAAAGTAAAGTTACTATATTTACATTAATTCTTGCAACAACAATATTTAGTTCTTTAATAAATATATTAACATCTATAGTTGCATATAGTAGTTTTACAACTGCAAGATTAATAATTAAAGGGATAGTAATATTACCACTTTTAAATAGTTTAATAGCATTAATATTGTATAAAATTTTTGATAAATCAATATTAAAACTTAAAGAAGAGTAGTTGGTGATTTAATGGATGAAAAAAGAATTAGTGAAAGAACTAAGATAATACAAAAAGTATTTACTTTTATCTTTATAGCTATAATAGTTAAAATTTTATATATGAACATATTTAAATATGACTATTATACATCACTAGCAGATAATAAAACATATAAAGAAGTTACCATTAAAGCGTCTAGAGGAGAGATTCGAGATAGATATGGTAGGTTGCTAGCAGGTAACGTGAATCAATTTACAGCACAAGTATCAATAAATGAATTTACTAGAAATGATACCAAAGAAGATAAGTCTGAAGCTAACAATACTTCTTTAAAACTTATTAACTTGCTAGAGCAAAATGGAGAAGAGTATGAAGATGAATTTCCTATTGTAATAAAAGGTGATAATTACTATTACACTTTCGATGAGGAAATAAAAGAATTTAAAAGAGAAAATGATGTTCCTCTAGATTACAATGCAAAAGAAACATTTTATTATATAGTAGATAAACTGATAGAAGAAGGAAAGTTAACAGAGGAAGATAAAAACTTAAAGCCAAGTGAATTACAAAAAAAGGTAAATGAGGCAGGTACTTATCCCCCTATATTAGTATCAAAATTTATATTTACAGCCCAAAGAGAAAAGAATGACTGGCTAGAGGGGTATAAAGTAAAAAAATGGCTTGAGGAAAATAAAATAGATAAAAAGAGTATAGATGCTAAAACAGCATTTAAAGCAATAAGAGATTATTATTTAATTGATCCTGATTTAAGTGATAAAGAGGCAAGAAAGATTCTTGTTGTTAGAGATTTAATTAAATCTCAAGGATATACTAAATATCAACCAGTTACTATAGCTAAGAATATAGGTGAAGAGACTATTGCAGATATAGAAGAAATGGCTATGGAACTTCCTGGTGTCAGTGTATCTAATGAACCTGTTAGAAGCTATCCAAATGGTAATTTAGCCTCTCATGTATTAGGTTATGTAGGAAAAATACCATCATCACAAGAAGAGTCATATTTAGAGAAAGGTTACTCTAAAAATGATATGGTTGGTCTTTCTGGTGTGGAAGGAAAATATGAGGAAAAATTACATGGCACAGATGGCTATAAGAAGGTTAAAGTTGATGCAGTTGGGAATATAACAGAAAATTTAGAAGTTGTAAAGCCTGTATCTGGAGATACTTTATATCTTACTATAGATAAAGATTTACAAGAAGTAGCTGAAAAAGCCTTAGAAAAGGCAATAAAAGCTGCTAGATACGGTGGTGTCTATGAAAGTGAGTATGGTAATGTATCTGCATCAGGAGGTTCTAAAAATGCTGCCTCTGGTGCTGTAATAGTTGCAGATGTAAAAACAGGTGAAGTTTTAGCTTCTGCAAGTTATCCAAACTTTGATCCTAATTTATTTGTATCTGGTATATCATCTGAGGATTATAAAAAACTTATGCCTGAAAATAAAAATGATTTACTTGCACCTGCTCCACTTTTAAATCTAGTTACTCAGGGTGCATTCCAACCAGGTTCAACGTTTAAGATGATAACAGGTATGGCAGCATTAGAACATGGATTAAGTCCAAACTATACAATATCTGACCCAGGTGTTATTTGGCTTGGTAAGAAGTCATATGGTGACGCTGTATGGAATTCAGGTAGAGGTAATCATGGTGCAACAAATCTTTACAAGGCAATACAAGAATCTTGTAATATATATTTCTATACTATAGGTACAGGTCAAAATATGATAGGTGGTGCACAACCAAGTGCTAAAATAGGCCCTGAAGAAGTAATGGAGTATGCTAAATTATTTGGCCTAGATGATTATACTGGTCTAGATGAAGATATAGAGGAGAATAAAGGTACTGTACCGAGTGAAGAAAGAAAAATAGAGTCTATGAAGTCTATGCTTAAATCATATTTAAATAGAAGTATGAAAAATAGCTTTACTGATATAAACAAAGATAGTAATCCTGAAGAATTTGCATCTAGAATACAGGAAATTACAAATTGGTGTGATGAAGAAAAAGCACCAGGTAAAGTGGAAGTAGTTGAAAGACTTAAAAAATTAAAAGTTAAAGAAGATGATTTAGAACCACTTTCTGATGAGATAGTATATACTTATCTAAATTTTGCTAGATGGACTACATCGGATGCATTCAACTTATCTATAGGTCAGGGGGAAAATGCATATACTCCAGCGCAAATGGTAAGATATATATCAGCAATAGCAAATGGTGGATATTTAAATAAATTATATTTAGTTCAAAAGTCAATATCTGCTGATTACAGTAAAGTAGATGTCAAAGAACAAAAGTCAGAAAAGATTAATTTTGTAGATTCAAATAATTTAGATCATTTAGTTACTGGTATGAAGAGAGTTGTAACTGATGGTACAGCTAGAAAAGTGCTTGGAGACCTTAATGTATCAATTGCAGCTAAAACAGGTACTGCACAAAAAAGTACAAAAATACCAACTGAAAATGAATATGAATACTTGATGAGTCACTTATCATCATATAAAGTAGATGAGAAGGAAGTGCTAGAAGTATATAATAAATTAAGAGCTGAAAGAGAAGAAGAATTAACTAAAATTAGAATTGAAGAGATAAAAGAACAATTAGCAGACAAAGATGTTAGTGATGAAACAAAAGCTGAGCTAGAAAAAGAATTAAAAGCAGGTGTTTCAGAAAAACTTCCTACAGATAATGATAGAATAAATGCAGCTTATTTAAGAAGAGCTATAAAAGAGCTTAATCCAAAAATAACTGATGAGCAAATCGATGCATTTAAAGAAACTTATGGAGACTTTGCAGAGGCTGCAGCATTTTTACCAGCTGATGATCCAGAAATAGCTATATATGTAATGATTCCTCAAGGTGGTTCAAGTAGTCATGCTCTTTTACCAATGAGAGACATAATTGGTTATTATATGGGGTTAGAAGGAAAATCTTCTAATGAAACTAATAAGAAGACAGATGAAGAAAATGACAATAATTTAGAAGAAGATGATATAAATTTTTCTACACAATTGAAAAAATAAAAGGTGATTAATACATTTATGAAGAATATAGTAAATAGATTAATATCACTCTGGAGGTTGTTATGTCTTTAAGAGAATTTTCTACAGAAGAACTTGTAGAGTTTAAAGGGAATAAAAGGGGATTAATTATAAATATTAAAAAAGTTGCACCTTTTGAGCAAGTTCAAAAAAGTATAATAGATAGATTAGAAGAGAATATTGGATTTTTTTGCGGTGCAAAAATATATCAAATTAATTGTGATTACTTAAAAGATGTACAAATACTTATGATTGAAGAAGCAATCACATCTAAATTTGATATAGAGTTTGTAGAAGAAGAAAAAGAAGAAGATATAAATACTTATGAGACAAAGTATGTGGATACTATGAGATCTGGAGAAAATATCGTGTTTGATGGAGATGTAGTAGTCATGAGTGATATGAACCCAGGTTCGCAAGTAAGTTCCACTAGGAATGTTGTTGTCATGGGAAATATACAGGCTGGAGCAAAGGTTGTAGCTAATGGAAATATTATTGTCATGGGCCAAGTAAAGGGATTTGTACATGCTGGAGCAAAAGGTAATACTTCAGCTTATGTCATTGCAAATAGTTTGTGCCCAAAAATATTACAAATAGCAGATAATATAGCTGAAGCGCCAGATGATGATTATGATGAGAGTAAGGAAGATGAACAGGTTATACCTGAAATAGCTTTTGTTAGTAAAGAAAGAATAGTTATAGAAAGTTATTTGCCTAAAACTTTAAAGAATAAGGAAATGTATAGGGGGTAGTAGGATGAGTGAGGTCATAGTTATAACTTCAGGTAAAGGTGGAGTTGGAAAAACAACTACTGTAGCTAATTTAGGTACAGCATTAAGTTTAGAAAATAGAAGAACTGTTGTAGTTGATGCTGATATAGGGTTGAGAAATCTAGATGTAGTAATGGGATTAGAAAATAGAATAGTTTATGACATAGTAGATGTGGTAGAAGGTACATGTAAATTAAAGCAAGCTTTAATAAAAGATAAAAGATTTGAAAATTTATACTTATTACCAGCAGCTCAAACAAGAGACAAAAATGCTGTTTCTGTTGAACAAATGTCAACATTATGTGAAAAGCTAAGAGAAAGCTTTGATTACATTATAATAGATTGTCCTGCAGGTATTGAACAAGGATTTAAGAATGCTATAGCAGGTGCAGATAGGGCAATAGTTGTAACTAATCCTGAAGTTTCTGCAGTAAGAGATGCAGATAGAATAATTGGTTTATTAGAAGCAAATGAAATAGGTGATATCCAATTAGTTATAAATAGAATAAGACAAGATATGGTTAAACGTGGTGACATGATGGACAAGCAAGATATAGTTGAAATATTAGCTATAAACTTACTTGGAATAGTGCCAGATGACGAAAGCATAATTATATCTACAAATAAAGGAGAACCTGCTATTTTAGATGTTAAGTCTAATGCAGGTAAGGCTTACAAAAATATTGCACAAAGAATATTAGGAAATAATATTCCAATACAAGAAATTGAAACAGAAACTAATTTCTTTGATAAAATCAAAAAAATTTTTGGCGTAGCTAAATAAAGTAAGGGGGATATTCATGTTTGATCTTTTTAAATCTTTTTCAAATGAAAATAAGACTAGCAAGAATGTAGCTAAAGAAAGGTTAAAGCTGGTTCTTGTGCATGATAGAGTTGATTGTTCTCCTCAACTTTTGACCCTTATAAAAGATGATATATTGAAGGTTATATCTAATTATGCTGATATAGAGGAAGATGGTCTTGAAATAAAGATGTCTAAAACTAGAGGTGAAAATGATGACAGACCTGTGTCTGCCTTAGTTGCAAATATACCACTTAAAAATTTAAAAGACAGAGGAATGTAAACTTAGTCTTTATAAAGGGGGATATACTTAAGGTATATTCCCTATTTAAGTTTATATTGAAACCTAGAAAGACGGTGATAACTTGGTTAATTATAAAAATAAGTTTAAATTGCTAAAACAGCTAGACTGGAAATTAATTGTAACGCTTTTGATTATATTTACATTTGGAATAGTAATTTTAAGTAGTGCAACACATGTAAATCAAACTGGTGATTATTCTAGAATGATAAAACAAACTATAGCTTTTGTACTTGGCTTAGTAATGATATTATTTATCCTAATGTTTGATTATAATGCTATGGGAAAATATTATAAAGAGCTATATGTAGCAAGTGTATTCTTATTAGCAATTGTACTAATTCCTGTAATAGGAAAGGTTAGAGGAGGGGCTAGATCAACATTGGCATTTGGGCCTTTAGACTTGCAAACAGCAGAAATTGTTAAATTTACATTTATCCTTAGTTATGCTAAAATTGTAGAACTAAAAAAAGGTAAAATGAAAAATGCTAAAGATATTATAAGTCTATTAATGTATGCAGCTCCTATAATTGGTCTACTAATTGCCCAGCCAGATTTAGGAACAGCAATAGTATACTGCTGCATAATAGCTGGTATGATATTCACAGCTGGAATAGATTATAAAATATTAAGAAAGACTATAATAGTTTGTATAATCGCACTTCCTATCATATATTTAAGTATAGATGAGTACCAGCAGTCTAGGATATTAGGATTTTTAAATCCAGAAGATACGAGTATTCAAGGAAACTATCAAGTTATGCAATCAAATATTGCCATAGGCTCAGGTGGTTTCTTAGGTAAAGGTCTATTCAAAGGTACACAAAACCAAGAAGACTTTTTACCAATACAAGATAGTGATTTTATATTTGCTGTTGTTGGTGAAGAATTAGGAGTAGTAGGTATGGTAGCCTTAATAGGTTTATTTGCTTATTTCTTATTTAGAATGTTAAAAATAGCGATGGAGTCAAAAGATGAATATGGAGCTCTGGTAGTAATTGGGGTAACAAGCATGTTTGCATACCAGATTATTCAAAATATAGGTATGACGGTATCGCTGATACCTGTTACTGGGGTTACATTACCATTTATAAGTTATGGAGGTAGTTCAGTACTTACATCTATGGCAACATTAGGTTTAGTTTTAAATATTTGTATGAGAAGAAAGAAAATAAACTTTTAAAGTATAGGAATATATTGAAAAGAGGAGCAGAGTACAATGATGAAAATAGCATTAGTAGCACATGATAAGATGAAAAAAACTATGGTAGGTTTTTGTATTGCATATGAAAATATTTTAAAAAAATATAAAATATATGCAACAGGAACTACTGGAAAAATGGTAATGGATGAAACGTCATTAGATATTGAAAGACTTGCATCTGGACCACTAGGTGGAGACCAACAAATAGGATCTTTAATAGTAAGTCAAGATATAGATTTAGTAATCTTTTTAAGAGATCCCCTTACTTCTCAAGCACATGAAACAGATATACAGGCATTGATAAGATTATGTGATGTATATCATGTGCCAATAGCTACAAATTTAGCTTCGGCTGAGATATTTATAAAAGCTCTAGATAGAGGGGAATTTTCATTTAGAGAGGTTAGAAAAACTACAAGTCAAAGAATATAGTATTATATAAAAAAATCCTTCCTTTTTATAATAATTATTAATAAGGAAGGATTTTTTTATTTTGTTTAAATTCAAAACAATTAATAAGTTATATTTATTTTAAATATGATGCAAATTCAACACCATAATCAAAACATTCTTTGAATGTATCATCACTAGGGAAGAATTTCTTTTTAAGAGCTGGTTGAGGAACTTTGAATGACATAGCTTTAAATAAGTTTTCTGCCATTGTTATACCTTCACCACTCCATCCGTAAGAACCAAATACTCCTGCAACAGTACCTTTGTTAGCCATTGGATCTATTACTGAGAATAAGTCCCACATAGGTTTAACCATAGTTTTGTTTATTGTAGGAGAACCAACTAAAACAACTTTAGCAGAAACTATAGCATCGTGCATTTCTTTTAAAGTTAATTTTTCTAAGTCGTATAATTTAACTTTAACATCTTGTGATAAAGCACCTTGTTGTATTTTCTTAGCCATTTCAAAAGTATTTGTATAGGCTGATAGATAGAAGATAGCCATATGCTCAGTATTAGTTTCTTCTATTACTTCCTTTGACCACTCTACATATCTTTCAACTTGTTCCATAGGTCTTTCTGAAAGTATAGGTCCGTGAGAAGTTAATATAGTATCGAAGTCTAATCCAAGCTCAACTACTTTATTAACAGCTTCTAAAACATATTTTGCATATGGTTTTACTATACAATCGTAATATAATTTTGATGATGGTAAGTATCCTTCATCATCTATAGCCTTGCAGTCGAACTCAGAATAGTGACATCCGAAAGCATCGCAAGTTAATAATATTTTATCTTGAGGAACATAAGTAAACATTGTATCTGCCCAGTGTAAGAAAGGAGCTTGAATAAATTCAAGAGTTCTTTTGCCTATGTTTAAAGAATCTCCAGTTTTTACAGTTGTACAGTTAAAAGGTTTATTGATTTGATCTTTTAAGTACATATGTGCTGCTTTAGTAGCAATAACTTGTATGTCTGGATTTATTTCTAATATATATTTTAAACAACCTGCATGATCAGGTTCAGTATGATGAATAACTACATAATCAATATCTTTAATATCAACTATTTCACGTAAGTTACTTAAAAATTCATCTTTAAAACAATCTTTTACAGTATCAAATAAAACAACTTTTTCATCTTTTATTAGATAAGAATTATAAGTTGTACCATATTCTGTTTCCATTATAATATCGAATATTTTTAAATCCTTATCTACAACACCAGTATAGAATATATCTGGTTTTATTTCAAAAACACTGCTCATTGCAAACCTCCTAAATATAAATAAATATAAAAAATCATAACACAAATTTTATATACCCAAATTTTATTTATATGAAACTAAAAATATAATTCACATTATTATATTATCTGTATTTTTTGCTAAAAAATCAATATTTATTTAGGTAATATATAATTATAATTAAAACTTGACTAGACTTACAATAGAAATATATTGTTAATTTAGTATAATGGATAAGAATATAGTGATAATATAAAATATAGGTAATAATATCATTAAATTTAAAATATTTTGATACCAAATATTTTATAGTGTATAATAAAATTTATGTGAATTACAATTAGTTAATCGGAGGTTTCAAAAATAAATGGACAAAGCAGAATTTAAGAAAATTTTAAAAAAGGTTGAAAAGCCAGCTAGATATTTAGGAAATGAAATAAATTCAATACATAAAGATACTAGTAACAAAGACTTAGTAAGGTATGCTCAATGTTTCCCAGATATATACGAAGTAGGGATGAGTCATTTAGGAAGTCAAATCCTATATAGTGTATTAAATAAAGATGAAGGTGTTTATTGCGAAAGAGTATATTCTCCAGCTGTTGATATGGAGGAAATATTAAGAGAAAAAAATATACCGCTATTTGCATTAGAATCTAGAGAGCCAATAACTAACTTCGACTTTGTTACATTTACGCTTCAATATGAACTTTCTTACACAAATATATTAAACATATTAGACTTAGGCAATATAGAAATATTAGCTAAAGATAGAAAATTAGATGATCCATTCATTATGGTTGGAGGACCATGTGCATATAACTCAGAGCCTCTTGCGGATTTTGTAGACATTGTAATACTTGGTGAAGGTGAAGAAGTAAACTTAGAAGTATTAAATGAATACAAAGAATGGAGAAAAGATAAAACATCTAGAGAAGATTTCTTAATGAGAGTATCTAAAATAGAAGGGGTTTATATACCAAGCTTCTATGATGTTACATATAATGAAGATAATACAGTAAAAGAAACTGTACCAAATAGAGAAGGAATACCAGCAAACCCTAGAAAAAGAATAATAAAAAATATGGATGAAGTTTACTATCCAGAAACTTTAATAGTGCCATATATAGAAACTGTTCATGAAAGAGTGGTATTAGAATTATTCAGAGGATGTACGAGAGGATGTAGATTCTGTCAAGCAGGTATGATATATAGACCTATAAGAGAAAAGAGTGTAGAAAGATTAAAAGAATCTTTAGACAAATTAATAAAAAGTACAGGATATGATGAAGTATCTTTATCATCACTTTCTACAAGTGACTACTCTAAATTAAGTGAACTTACAGATGTATTAGTAGAAGAATATGCAAGCAAAAATATAGGTATATCTCTTCCATCACTTAGACTTGATAACTTTACTATGGAAATTGCGGAAAAAATACAACAAGTTAGAAAATCAGGTTTAACATTTGCGCCAGAAGCAGGAAGTCAAAGAATGAGAGATGTTATAAATAAAGGGGTAAGTGAACAAGATTTAAAAGATGCTACTAGAAAAGCATTTGAAATGGGATGGAACAGCGTAAAACTTTACTTCATGATAGGTTTACCTACAGAAAGATACGATGATTTAGATGGTATAAGAAACTTAGCTTATGATGTAATAGATACTTATAGAGAAGTACACGGTGGAAAATTATCAAGAAAGTTCTCTGTAACAGTGAGTACATCAACATTTGTTCCAAAACCATTCACTCCTTTCCAATGGCATGGACAAGATACAGGAGATGTTGTTAGAGAAAAACAACAATACCTAGTTAAAGCATTAAGAAATAGAGATATAAAATATATTTACCATGACTCTAAGACAAGCTTAATGGAAGCTGTTATTTCTAGAGGAGATAGAAGAATAGGTAAAGTTATTTATGATGCATTTAAAGCAGGAGCTAAGTTTGATGGATGGTCAGAATACTTCAACCTAGATATATGGCTAGAAGCTATGGCTAAAAATAACTTAGATGTAAGTTGGTATGCTCATAGAGAAAGAAGTTACGATGAAGTGTTTGCTTGGGATCACATAGATGTTGGTGTAACTAAGAAATTCTTAATAAGAGAGAATAATAAAGCAAAAGAAGATGCAGTAACTGTAGATTGTAGACATAGATGTAATGGATGTGGAGTTAACACAAATGATATAGGAAGGGGGCTGTGCTAGTTATGAGTAAATTAATTAGAGCCAAATATAAAAAAGAAGATGATATGATATTTATATCTCATCTTGATTTACAAAGACTTTTACAAAGAGCTTTTAGAAGAGCTGAGATAAATTTATCTTACTCTCAAGGATTTAATCCTCATCCTAAAATGAGTTATGGTAATGCCTTAGCTTTAGGTGTAGAAAGTCAAGGAGAGTATGTTGATATAGAAATCGAAGATGATATAACTGTTGAAGAATTCTTAAGAAGAATAAATGAAAAGCTTCCAGCAGGTGTTGAATTTATAAAAGCTAAAGAAATAACTTCAAGTACTCCTTCTTTATCATCTGAGATAGTTTATGGAGAATACTTATTTAATATAGATTTAGAAGAACCACTTAGCAAAGAATTAGTTAAATCTAGAGTATTAGACTTTGTAAAAAGTGAATCAATAATGATAACTAAGAAGAATAAAAAAGGAAAAATGGTGGAAACAGATATAAGACCACTAATAAAAAACTTTGACTTAGTTAGTTTAGATGATGAAAAAGTTACTTTTGAAGCTACGATAGCAACTGGATCTAAAGCTAACTTAAATATAAATATATTAGTACCTAAGATATTAGAAATATTAAATGTAGAAATGGATCCAAGAGAAGTAGAAGTTATAAGAAGAGATTTATATGCTATGGAAGATGGAGAGTTAGTAACTCCATTATAATAGATGAGTGTATGAAAAAAATAATAATAGAATCTCTAGTTTTATCTGAAAAAACTGCAATTGTTGAAGATGATAAATTAGTGGAGTTATTAATAGAAGAAAATAAAAATAATAAATTAGTATCTAATATATATAGAGGAATAGTTAAAAATGTCAAAGCAGGCCTTGAGGCCTGCTTTGTAGATATTGGATTTGAAAAATTAGCTTATCTACCTTTAAAAAAAGACTCTAGTATAAAGTCTGGAATGGATATAATGGTTCAAATTAATAAAGAAGCAATTGGAACAAAAGGAGCAAAGTTAAGCGAAGAAATAAGTCTTTCAGGGCGTTATTTAGTTTATATTCCATCTAACGATAGAATAACAATATCTAATAGGTTACAAGATGAAGAAGAACGTTTTAGGCTAAAAAAACTTGTTAAATCTTTTGTAGGAAAAGATTGCGGAATAATAATTAGAACAGAGGCAAATGGATGTAGCAAAGAAGAATTAGAAAAGGATTTTAATGAATTAAAAGAAAAATATGATTTAATTTGTAAAGAATTTAAGTTAGGTATAGGGCCTAAGTTACTATACAAAGAGCTTGATTTTTCATCCAAATATATAAACGACAATATCAATGAAGATGTGGAAGTAATAGTTGTAAATAATGAACAAAAATATAAAGAAATTAAAAATATTTTAAAACACATTAATAAAGACTATATAAGTAAACTAAAACTACAAGAAAATGAAGATATATTTGATTTATATAGAATACAAAGTCAAATAGAAAAAAGTCTCAATAAGAAAGTATGGTTAAAAAGTGGTGGATATTTAATCATAGAAAATACAGAGGCTTTAACTGTAATAGATGTTAATACAGGTAAATTTACTGGAAGTGGAAGTAGAGAAGATACTGTATATAAAACTAATTTAGAAGCTTGTGAAGAAATTGCAAGACAGCTTAGACTTAGAGACATCGGTGGAATAATTATAGTAGACTTTATTGATATGATTAAAAAGAAAAATAAAGAAAATTTATTAAAAACTCTAAATAATCATATGCAAAAAGATAAAAGAAAGTCTGAAATATTAGGATTGACAAGGCTTGGACTTGTAGAGATTGCAAGACGAAGAGAAAAAAGTTCCATAAGTGATTACTATTTAGAAGATTGTATATTCTGTGATAGTACTTTATCCTCAAAGTCTATTAATTTTTTAATTGATGATATAGAGAAGGAAGTAATGAAAATTAAGTATCATACTTCTTATAGCGATTTAGAATTAGAGCTAAATCCTATTGCTTTAAAAAAGGTAAAAAGTAATTATATGGATATAATTAATAAAATACGTGAAAAATATAAAATAAAAATTTCGCTTAAAGAAAATGAAAAAATTAGTAATGAAAAATATAAAATAATTTTTGTAAGCTAGTTGACATTTTGTTCAATAAGTAGTATTATTTATAACTGTAATGCCGCACAGAAAAGGTGAAAATCTTCTTAAGAGAAGTACCTTGATGGCGAGTTCTTAGACCGAGGAGGTGTATATTAATGTACGCTATAGTTAAAACAGGTGGAAAGCAATACAAAGTTGCTGAAGGTGATGTATTATTCGTTGAAAAGTTAGAAGCACAAGCTGGTGAAGAAGTAACTTTAAACGAAGTATTAGCTTGTACTAATGCAGAAGGAGAATTAGTTGTTGGTGCTCCAGTTGTAGAAGGTGCTTCTGTTACTGCTAAAGTAGTAGAGCAAGGTAAAGCTAAAAAAGTTATAGTTTTCAAATATAAAGCTAAAAAAGACTACAGAAGAAAACAAGGTCATCGTCAACCATACACTAAGATAGTTATCGAAAAAATAAACGCTTAGTATTAGGTAAGTAAAATGATAAAGATTAAATATCATTATACAGACGACTTTAGACGTAAAGGTTTTACAATAAAAGGACATGCTGATTATGCTCCAATAGGAGAAGATATAGTATGTGCAGCTGTTACATCTAATAGTATTGGTTTAATCAATTCCTTAGATGCGATAGTTAAAGTAAAATTTGATTCTGTAATCGGCCAAGAAGGTTTTATTGAATGTCTAGTTAATGAAGAAAGTTTAAATGAAAAAACTGATTTATTACTAGAACATTTCGAATTAACAATGAAATCAATTAAAAAGGATTATCCGAACAATATAAAAATTCTAAAAAAGTAGGGGGTGACTCCAAATGTTAAACATGAACTTACAATTATTAGCATCTAAAAAAGGGGTAGGGTCTTCTAAAAATGGTAGAGATTCAATCGCTAAAAGATTAGGTGTTAAAAGATATGACGGACAACTAGTTACTGCTGGTAGTATAATAGTAAGACAAAGAGGTACTAAAATACATCCAGGAACTAATGTAGGTAAAGGTGGAGATGACACTTTATTCGCATTAATAGACGGTACAGTTAAATTCGAAAGAAAAGACAAAAAAAGAAAAAAAGTAAGTATATATCCAGTACAAGTTGCTGAATAATAAAGGGAGAGGAGTGTATTTACACTCCTTTTCTTTTTAAATATAGGAAATTGGATATAAAAGCAAATTTTGTATAGGAGGTGTTACTTTTGTTTATAGATAAGGCGAGAATATTTGTTAAAGCTGGAAATGGTGGAAATGGTGCAGTATCATTTAGAAGAGAAAAATATGTTCCTGCAGGTGGACCAGACGGTGGAGACGGAGGAAGAGGCGCTAGTGTTATATTTGAAGTTGATAACGACTTAAGAACACTAATGGACTTTAAATATCAAAGAAAATATGTTGCCACTCCAGGTGGAGATGGAAGCAAAAAAAGACAAGCTGGAAAAAATGGTGAAGATTTAGTTTTAAAAGTACCAGCTGGGACAATTATAAGAGATGAAGCTACTAATAAAATCATAGCTGATTTAAAGCATGAAGGAGATAGAGCTGTAGTTGCAAGAGGTGGTAGAGGCGGAAAAGGAAACCAACACTTTGCTAATGCAGTAAGACAAGCTCCGAATTTTGCTAAATCAGGGACTGATGGAGAAGAAAGATGGGTTATATTAGAGCTTAAAATGATTGCTGATGTGGGGTTATTAGGATTCCCTAATGTAGGTAAATCTACATTCTTATCAGTAGTTACAGCTGCTAAGCCTAAAATAGCTAATTATCATTTCACTACTTTAACACCTAACTTAGGTGTAGTTAAAACTAAATTTGGAGATAGTTTCGTTTTAGCTGATATACCTGGACTTATAGAAGGTGCAGCTGAAGGTGTAGGACTTGGACATGATTTCTTAAGACATGTTGAAAGAACTAAAGTTTTAATACATATAGTTGATATATCTGGAATTGAAGGTAGAGATGCTCTAGAAGACTTTGATAAAATCAACGATGAATTAAAACTATATAATGAAAGATTATCTACTAGACCACAAGTAGTAGTAGCAAATAAAATAGATATATTAGAAGATGAATCTGTATTCGAAGACTTTAAAGAGGCATTAGAAGAAAGAGGATACAAAGTATTTAAAATGTCAGCTGCAACTAGAGAAGGTATAGATGATGTTATAGCTTATGTATCACAAATATTAAAAGATGCAGAAGAAATAGAAATTGTTTCAGAAGAAGAGTTATATGTACCAGAATTAGACGATGTAGAAGAAGAAGGATTAAATGTGGAAATAGAAGACGGAGTATATGTTGTTACAGGTAAAGCACTTAGAAGAATTATGTACTCTGTTAACTTTGAAGATATGGAATCTATCCAATTCTTCCAAAAAACTATGGAAAGTCAAGGCGTATTTGACAAACTTAGAGAAATGGGAATTGAAGATGGAGACACAGTTAAGATATATGATATAGAATTTGAATTCTATAATTAGAATTTAATTATAAAGAGGTGATAGGATGTTAAATGGAAGACAAAGAGCATATTTAAGATCTTTAGCAAACACTCTTAAGCCTATAACTCAAATAGGAAAAGATGGTGTTACAGAAGGTTTCTTAGAGCAATTAGATGGTATGTTAGATGCTAGAGAAATAGTTAAAGTAACTATATTAGAAACTGCTGGTCTTGATGCAAAAGAAACAGCTAATGCTATATGTAAAGCTTTAAGAGCTGAATTTGTTCAAGCTATAGGTTTTAAATTTACAATATACAGAAAAAACCAAGAAAATCAAAAAATATTCTTCCCAGGTCAAAAGCCAGCTGTTAAAAAGGTTGAAGAAGGTATGACTAAAAAAGGAAGACCGACTAAGAGATCTCGTAGATAATATCTAGAATACGAAGATGTATAATTATATATTTTAAACATAAATATTAAAGCGAACTTGAATAAGTTCGCTTTTTAAGTGAAAATAAATTATTTTATTTTAGATAAATTATAAATAATAAAATTGTATATATTATTATTTATAAGATTAATTTAATGCTTTTATATATTATTTTATGTATATATACCATATAATTAGACATATATTTAAAATAATGATATAATTCAAAAGAATATTTAGACTAAAATATGAAGGGACGTGTAACATGAAAAGATTAACCAAGTTATTGAGTTTATCAATTTGTATAGTCATGATGAGTATATTTTTTGTAGGATGTAGTAATAAAAACTATTCTCAAGAAATAAACTTTTTTAACTATGGTGAAAATATAGACGATGAAACAATAAAAGAATTTGAAAATCAATATGGTATAAAAGTAAATATGGAAACTTTTGATGATATGGAAGCTATGTATCAAAAAATTAGTAGTGGAGCAGGAAAATATGATGTTGTCTTAGTATCTGATGCTCTAATGCCAAGAATGATAAAAAATAATTTAGTTCAAGAGTTGAATAAAGAAAATATACCTAATATATCTCAAATGGACGAACAATATTTAAATTTAGATATAGATCCAGGAAATAAATATTCAGTACCTTATATGTTTGGAACTATAGGTATTGTTTATAATACGGATGTAATTAAAGAAGATGTAAATAGTTGGGATATACTATGGGATGAAAAGTATAAAGATAAAATTTTTATGTTTGATACATACAGAGATACAATAGGTGTAGCATTAAAGAAACTTGGATATTCTTTAAACTCAACTAATCAAAAAGAAATAGATGAAGCAAAAGAATTATTATTAGAACAAAGAAAATTAGTAAATCCATTATATGGTGTTGATAATGGTACTACAATGATTCCTGCTGGAGAAACTGACATAAATATGATATGGTCAGGAGAAGGGTTAAATCTTCAAGAAGAGTATCCTAATTTAAAATATGTAGTACCTGAAGACGGTGCAAATTTCTGGATTGATAGCTTATGTATAACTGCCAATGCTGAAAATGTAGATGGAGCAGAAAAATTCATAAACTTCGTAAGTGACAAGAAAAGTGCCTTAAGAATAGCTGATGAAATAGGATATACAACTCCAAATAAAGAAGCTAGATTAGAACAACCAGAAGAAGTTAGAAATAATCCTAATGCATATATGCCTAAAGAAATAATGGATAGATGTGAAATTTATACTGATTTACCTATGGATATCAAAAAAATATATGATAAAGCATGGATAAGTATAAAAGCAGATAAATAAAAAACTCATTTTTATAAAAAAAGGAAAGACTCATTAATAGTCTTTCCTTTTTTTGTTTGGATATATTATTAAGATTAATGTTTTTAATAGTAATATATCAAAATAAAATAATAAAATATTAATATAGGACAATAAATTATTGAAAAACGATATGAAGCTTGATATAATAATAGTACAATATAAAAAGGGAGTGTAATAAATGTTAAAAAATTCAATGAAAACAAAAAATATACTTACTACTTCATTAATTATTTTATTTTTTCTATTAGGCATAACTCTTTTACTTGGCATTGTCATGGGGATACCGTATATTGTTAACAACATTGGAAATATGACAAATATAGTTGCTGGAGTAGGGCTATTTATATTGGGGAGTATTTATTTCATAATGATTATTTTAATATTAGAAATAGTAAGTAGCTCAAAGGTAAATATATTTGTGAAAGCAAATGTAAAACGATTTAGACAGATAGGATATTTATTATTGCTAAACTTAATAATTGATTATATTTCTATGTTATTTAATGGAGTAACAGGGATGAGATTTTTAGATGTGGCTCCAGGAGTATTCATTACACCAAGTATGTCCATATACTTTATATCAGGACTATTATGCTTTGTAATAGCTGATGCTTTTGATCAAGCAATAAAAATAAAGGAAGATAATGATCTTACTATATAGAGGTGATATATGTCAATAATAGTTAATTTAGATGTCATGATGGCGAAAAGGAAAATATCCCTTAAAGATTTAGCTGAAAAAATAGATATTACTAATGCAAATCTATCAATACTAAAAAATAATAGAGCTAAAGCTGTTAGATTTTCAACGTTAAATGAGATTTGCAAAGTATTAGAATGTCAGCCAGGTGATATATTTGAGTATATAGATGATGATGAATAATGATCAGGGTAAAAATTTAAGAGATAGATAATATTAATAACATGATAGAATTAGAAAAGATTAAATAAAAAATCGTGCTCATTATACTGAGCACGATTTTTTAGTCCTCATAATTTAAAGACAGAGATAATCTATCGTATCCAATTATTGTATTAGGAAAAATTCTTGTGGCATTTCCTAAAAATTCATGGGGATTTTCTAGAGAAGGGCTGAAGTGGGTTAGTAGTAAACTTTTTACATTTCCAAGTCTTGCTAAATTGGCCGCTTCTGTAAAAGTCATATGTTTGTTTTTTACAGCTTTAGATATATCCATATCATCTCCATACATAGATTCACATACAAATAAATCGCTATCTTTTATAAAGTCTGGAATAGTGAATAAAGGCCTAGTATCAGTTATAAAACTTATTTTGATTCCTTTTCTATCATCACCCAAAACCATGTTTGAGGTATAAGTTTTATTATCATAGAAGACTTCGTCATTTTTTTGTAACTTACTCCATAACTCTTTTGGAACATTATTTTCCATAGCCTTTTTCACATTAAACTTTGGCGTTCTTTTAAAATATAGACTATATCCCAAGCATTCAGTAGAATGTTCTAATTCAAGAGTAGATATTTCTAGGTCTTTAAGAATATCATTTTCAATAGAAAAAGTTTCCTTAGGATCTTCTATAATATTGATTTTATAAGGTAGATATTCAACTAAAACTCTTATAGCTTTCATAGCCTCTATAATACCTCTAGGTCCAACTATAGTTACATCTTCTCTTTTACCGCTATTCCCCATAGTTGATAGAAGTCCAATTAAACCTATTATATGATCTCCATGAATGTGGGTAATCAATATTAAATCTATATCTTTAAACCCGCAATTCTTCATTCTCATAGACACTTGTGTGCCTTCACCACAGTCTATTAGAATTTTACGACCTCTATAATTTATAAATAGTGAAGAAAGGTTTCTATTTGGCATAGGAACATTTCCACCACATCCTAATAAAAATAAATCTATCATATTAAATCTCCTTAAATATACATTCATTTTCAATATTAATTATAATAGTAGTTTTTACTAAAGTATTATTAATAATAACATTATTTTATAATCAATTAAAAAAGAGATTATTAAATAACCTCTTATAAACTATTTATCCTCATTATATAGTTGTTTGATATTATATATTGATAATAATACACAAAGTATTGCAATAACTGTTTTCATAGGACCTCCTAATTATTAAAAAGATATATTAATAGTCATTATAGTCATTTTTGAATATTTTATTTAATACGCTTTTTATTATATCATAACTAAAGCCTTTATAAGCAAGGTGGTTAGCAACTTTTGCATAAGCTTTTTTAGGATCTTCTTTTTTTACTCTATCATATCTTTTCTCGGCAAGATATAGGGCATTTTCAAATTCCAAATCGTAATCTATTTCTGATAGAGCTTCGTCAATAGACGATTTTTCTAGACCTTTATTATAAAGATTTTGTTTTATTTTATTTTTTCCATATTTATTTAAATTAACATTAGTAGTTACTATTTTTGATGCTAACTCATTATCATTAATGAAGTTATATTTTTTTAAAAAATCTACTACATCATCTATAGTATCTTCTTCAAAATCATCTTTTAACTTTTCTCTTATTTTTTTTTCAGATTGACTAGCTTTAGATAAAATATTTAAGGCTTTATTTTTTCCTTTTAAAAACATTTCATCTTTTAAAATTTTTCTAAGGTTATCTTCTTCTATAATATCTCCTTTTTTTAAATTAAATGTGAATACAAGTTCTTTATAAATAGCCATAAAAAACATTTCATCTACATATATATTTACCCTATCTTCGCTTTTCTTTTGTGATTCAATTTTTGTTATTACAGGCATTTTAAGTCTCCTTTATATTAAAATAGTAAAATTAATGTTAAAAATAACTTGTTATATATGGAAAATTATTATATATATTAATATAGTGAATAATTTTTTATAATTAGTATAAATAAAACTAAATAAGTTAATAAAAATATATA
>NZ_JAGHFM010000085.1 GCF_017888745.1 Terrisporobacter sp.
CTATGAAAACTAAATTAAATTCAGAAATAAAATGGCATATAATTTTAGCTATATTTGTGGTGGTATCTCTTTTTCCAATAATATTTGCCATATCAAGTTCATTTAAAAGTTTAGGTGAAGCATACAATAATGTATTGGGGATTATACCTAATGAGCCTACACTAAATAATTATATGGAAGTATTCAAAAGACTAGCTTTTGCAGATATAACAGGTAATACTTTTTTTATAGCAACTATGGTTACATTATTTAAAGTTACAACATCTATTTTAGCAGCATATGCTTTTGTATACTTTGATTTTAAATATAAAAATATATTGTACTTTATAATGATAAGTACCATATTTATACCTTTCACAGTAACTATGATACCAAACTATTTAACCATATCTCAGTTAGGGTTAAGAGATAGTTTATTGGGAGTTATATTACCTCAGCTAAGTGATGCAACAGGGATATTCTTACTTAGACAGTCTATGAAAACTATACCTAAATCACTTATTGAAGTTACAGAACTGGAAAATATAAGTCATTTCAAAAGAATGAGAGATATAATTGTTCCAATGGTAAAACCAGCAATAATTTCAACCGGAATAATGTTCTTTATAAACTCTTGGAATGAATATGTTTGGCCGGTATTAATATTAAAGACGAAGGAAAACTTTACACTACCTTTAGCACTACAATTATTTATAAGTGCAGAAGGTGGTACTGACTTTACTGTGGCAATGGCTGTATCAGTTATAACAATGATAATACCTTTAATACTATATATAATATTTCAAAAACATATTATAAATACTTTTACATCATCGGGAATAAAGGGATAGGAGAGAATTATGAAAGAGATTGTATTTGAAAATATATGCAAAAGTTATGGTAAAACACAGGTTGTTAAAAATTTAAATTTAACTATAAAAGAAGGGGAAAGATTAATTATCCTAGGCCCATCTGGTTGTGGGAAATCTACTACTTTAAGAATGATAGCTGGTTTAGAGCAACCTACATCAGGAAAAATATATATGGATGGTAAATGTGTAAATGAAGTAAAAAGTGGTGATAGAAATATAGCTATGGTATTTCAGAACTATGCATTATTCCCTCATATGACAGTAAAAGAAAATATAATTTATGGACTTAAAGCTCATAAAATACATAAAGATGAGATTGAAGAAAGACTAAATGCAGCAGTTAAAATGCTAAAACTAGAAGGATTAGAAGATCGTAAACCTAAGGACTTATCTGGTGGTCAACGTCAAAGAGTTGCCCTTGCAAGAGCTGTAGTAAAAAGAGGTGATTTCTTCTTATTAGATGAGCCATTATCTAATCTTGATGCTCAATTAAGAGGTCATGCTAGAAAAGAATTGGTAAAAATTCATGAAACTTATAACCAAACTTTTATATATGTAACTCATGATCAAGTGGAAGCAATGACTATTGGAGATAGGGTTGCTTTAATGAATAAAGGTGATCTACAAATGATTGATACACCACAAAATGTATACAATAAACCAACAAATATATTTACAGCTAAATTTATAGGTTCACCATCTATGAATATATTTGATGTTGACTATAAGAATAAATTTATTAAATTAGATAATCAAAAAATAGAGTTATCAAATAGTTGGGTAGAGCTTGTGGAATCAAATAAAATAAATGAGTTGTCTTTTGGGGTTAGACCAGAACACGTTGAAATATCTAGTGAATGTTTACCAAACTCATTTAAAGGAATTGTAAAATATATTGAAGACTATGGAAATAAAATAGGTGTATATTTTGAAATAGAAGGGAATGAAGTAATTGCACTAGTTGATGATAATAAATTTAAAAATGGTGATGAAATATACTATAAACCTAATTTTGAAAAAATACATTTATTTGACCGAGAAACAACTATGTCAATTGGATATCCAAAGGAGATATAAGAATGAATATTTATATAAGTACGAATATGTTTAAAGTGAATCAACTGGAAGAAGTATTTGATATAGTGGAGAATATTCAATACGAAAATATAGGGATAGAGTTATTTACAGAGTTTCATAATCATGAATTTATGAATGTAGTTAATAAGAATATGGATAGACTGAAAAAATATAAAATTTCACTACACGGTCCATATTATAAAACAGAACATTCTGCTCAAAATGGTTCTGATACTTATAATAAATCGAAAGAATATTTTATAGATGCTTTAAAATTATCAAAGGAATTAAATAGCTCATATATCGTGTATCATCATAACAACTGTAAAATACATGACAAAGAAAAGATGATTAACAATTCCAAAATAAATTTAGAAGAATTAAATGAATTGGGAAAATATTATAATGCCAATATAGTAATAGAAAATGCTGGTGTAATATCTAATCAAAATATGTTATTTGATCAGGACGAGTTTATCCAAATTTGCAAAGAAAGTGATAATAATGTATTAATAGATATTGGACATGCATTTGCAAATGGATGGGATATAGAGTATGTCATAAGAGAATTAAAAGATAAAATCGTATCTTATCATTTACATAATAATGATGGTAAAAAAGATAGTCATGAGTCTATATGTGCTGGAAAATTAAATATAGAAGAATTTTTAGAAATATATAAAAAATACACTAATAAAGCTGATTTAGTACTTGAATATAGTAAGGAGTATAGTGAAAAGAGAAATATTTTAATTGAAGACATAGATTATATGAAATCTATAATTAAATAGTATGTAAAAATGGAAATAAATATTAAAAACATTTATGAGTATAAAAATTGTAGCTTTAATTGTAGCTAATCATCTTCAACATTTAAATTTTCTAAAAGAGGATAAAAAACAATTTATAATATTAACTGTATAGAAATAAAAATAGCACTATAATTCCTTAAGAAAATGATTGCAAAGTAAAAACTGTTATGGTAATATAAAATAAACGAGAATAGAAATTAGGATGGTAATTGTTTTAGTACAAGCTAGACCTATTTATAAGTAATACAGGGATACTATACCCATTTTGCTTATAAATAGGTCTTTTTATTTTGGAGGATAAATAGATGATAATACATAGAATACTCAATAATAATGTTGTAATAATTCTTGATAAAGACGATAAAGAATGTGTAGTTTGTGGAAAAGGTATTGCTTTTAAAAAGAAAATAGGTGATAGTGTTGATAGTAAACAAGTTAATAAAGTGTTTATCTTAAAAGACCAGAGTATGAATGAAAAGTTTAAACAGCTATTGCTAAACATACCATTGGAGCATGTTAAAATTGCAGATGAAATAATAACTTTAGCAGAAGAAAGATTAGGTAAAAGATTAAATGATAGTTTAATAATTTCATTGAGTGACCATATACATACATCTATTACTCGCTATTATGATGGAATTGAAATTAAAAATGCCATGCTTTGGGATATTAAACGTTTTTATGAAGATGAATTTGAAATTGGTATGGACGCATTAGATATGATTGAAAAATCATTTAATGTTCGTTTGCCTGATGATGAAGCAGGTTTTATAGCTTTACATATTGTGAATGCATCTATGGATGAAAGTAATATGGAGCAAATTATAGATATAACACGTATTATTCAAGAAATATCTAATATTGTTAAGTATTATTTTAGAATAGAATTCGATATTAATTCAGTTTATTATTATCGCTTCATAACACATCTTAAATTTTTTGCTCAGAGACTAATTTTAGGAAAAATAATTGATGACGGAAGTAGTGATGGATTACTGGATGTTGTTAAGGTAAAATACCATACATCATATAAATGTGTAGGAAAAATTAATGATTATATAAAGAGTAAATATAACTATGAACTATCACTTGAAGAACAATTATATCTTACAATCCATATAGAACGTATGATTTATAAAAGTAAACGCTAAATTAATTAATATGCCTATATAGGTGTTTAAATATTAATAAATTATTTATATGAAAGGACGTGATTAATGATTATATTAGATTTGCATAAGTTATATAGTTTAGTTTTTTAGTTTGGATGGTAACATTAAGTTGGCTAGACCTTCAATTTTTAAATGTTAAATTAAAATGGAGGTAAATAAAAAATGGGAAAATACTCAAAATTAGCAGAAGATATTGTTAAAAATGTCGGTGGAAAAGAAAATATTATAGACTTAAAACACTGTATTACACGTTTACGTTTCAATTTGAAAGATGAGAGTTTAGCAAATGATGAAACTTTAAAAAATATGGATGGTGTCATTACTATTATGAAATCCATGGGACAGTATATGGTTGTTATTGGTGAGCACGTACCTCATGTATATACTGAAGTTTGTGAAAAAATAGGAATGCAGCCTTATGGTGGACAAGAAGGAGAAGACAGTAAAGAAAAGAAGTCAAGTTTATTTAATCGTGTATTAAATGTAGTTATGGGAGGAATGGGCCCTTGCTTAAATATGATCTGTGCAAGTGGTATTGTTAAAGGGATAACAACTTTATTAACTGTTTCAGGAATTATTAAGCCTGAAGATGGAATATACCTTCTTCTAACGGCAATAGGAGATGCAATTTTCTTCTATTTACCATTAATGCTTGGTCAAAATGTAGCCAAGAAGTTAGAAATGGATCCTTTCTTAGGATTCCTTATAGGAGCAATTATGTGTTATCCAGCAATTAATGGTGTAGATATTAATTTGTTTGGGCATGTATTTAACGCTACTTATACTGGATCATTCTTACCAGTGGTATTTATGATTGCGGCTGCGGCACCTTTAGAAAGATTTTTCAAAAAATATGTGCCAGAGCTTGTTAGTAATTTTATTGTACCAGTACTTGTATTAATAATTGTTGTTCCTATAGGATTTGTTTTAATTGGCCCTGCTGCAAATTTAATTGGGGTTGGAATTAATTTGGCATTAAATTCATTAATTGAAGTTAGTCCATTAATTGCAGGAACTCTTTTAGCAGGATTCTATCAAGTATTTGTATTATTTGGGGTAAGTGGTGTATTATACATGTTCCCATTTATGGATTTAATGCAAGGTATTCCTAGTCAATTAATGGCTTATACATTCTTTGCATGTTTTGCTCAAACTGGTGTTGTACTTGCAGTTTATTTAAAAACTAAAGATAAGAAGCTGAAATCAATCGCTCTTCCAGCATTTATATCAGGAATATTTGGGGTTACTGAACCAGCTATTTATGGAGTAACACTACCACGTATTAAAATGTTTGTTATATCTTGTATTGGTGCAGCAACTGCTGGTGTTGTAGTGTATTTTACTAATATTATGATGTATACATATTCAGGTATGGGTGTTATTGGACTATTAGGTTTATTAAATCCAGAAGGACCAGAAATATTACCACTTATCATAGCTACATTAGTTCCATTTGTCTTTTCTTTTGTAGTTGCATACTTACTTTTTAAAGATGACAAAGTTGAAGAAAAGTCAAATGATAAAGTTAAAAATCCAGTAAAAGAAACTATTTTTGCTCCTATAAAGGGAGATGTAGCGCCTTTAAAAGAATCTTCTGATGAAGCATTTGCATGTGAAGTATTAGGAAAAGGTATTGTAATTAAGGCAGAAGATGGTAAAGTTGTTGCTCCATTCGATGGAGTGGTGCGTACTTTATTCCCAACAAAACATGCTATTGGTATTGCGTCAGATAATGGTTGTGAGATGCTTATTCATGTTGGATATAATACGGTTCAATTAGAAGGTAAATATTTCGAAAGTTTTGTAACACAAGGAGATACGGTTAAAAAGGGTGATTTATTAGTATCTTTTGATATCGAGCAGATTAAAAAAGAAGGTTACAGTACGGAAACACCTGTTGTTATTACTAATACTGATAATTATTTAGATATTATAGAAACAAAAAATAAAAGTGTAGAGGCTGGAGAAGAGCTTCTTACAGTTATACATTAGGAGGAATATAATATGAGTTTTCCAAAGAATTTTTATTGGGGCGGTGCAACAGCTGCTAATCAATGTGAAGGTGCATATAATGTAGATGGAAGAGGACTAGCAAAAACAGATGTTACAACTGCTGGTACAGCTACAACGCCACGTGGTATAACTTATCGCTTACCAAATGGTGAGACTGGGATATCACCTATGTTTACACCATATCCAAAGGATGCAAAAGGTACTATTTTGGATGGATACTATTATCCAAATCACAATGCAATTGATTTCTATCATCATTATAAAGAAGATATTGCTTTATTTGCTGAAATGGGATTTAAGATCTTCCGTATGTCTATTTCATGGTCAAGAATATTTCCTAATGGAATAGAAGATGAACCTAATCAAAAAGGTATTGATTTCTATCGTAATGTATTTGAAGAACTTAAAAAATATAATATTGAACCTTTAGTGACAATTTCTCATTATGATACACCACTGTATTTGGAAGAAGAATTAGGTGGATGGAAAAATCGCCAACTTATTTCATTATTTGATCGCTATACAGAAGTATTATTTAAAGAATTTAAAGGCTTAGTTAAATATTGGCTGACTTTTAATGAAATTAATAGTCTTTTAATGTATAAGGATTTTATGCCTAATATGTCAAAAGAGGATATAGCACAAAACTATCAATGTTTACATAATCAACTTGTTGCAAGTGCTAGAGCTGTAAAACGTGCACATTCTATTGATACACAATATCAAGTGGGTTGTATGATGGCAGGGGCGTGCTCATATCCATTAACGTGTGACCCAGCAGATGTATTAAAGAATCAAAAGAAAATGCAAGATAATTTCTATTATTGTGGAGATGTTATGGTGCGTGGGGAATACCCTGTATTTGCAAAAAGAATATGGGAAGAAAATGATGTTAAGTTAGAATGTACGGAAGAGGATATTAAAGATTTAAAAGAAGGAAAAGTTGATTTCTTTACTTTTTCATATTACTCAACTACTTGCACTTCAGCAGATGAAAGTGTAGCTAAAGATGGTTTAGGTAATTTCAGTCTTGGTTCAAAAAACCCATATATTCAATATTCTGAATGGGGATGGGGAATGGACCCTATAGGTTTACGTTATTATTTAAATGAAATCTATAATCGTTATGAAATTCCAGTGATGGTTGTGGAAAATGGATTAGGAGCTATAGATGAACTTACAGAAGATAAAAAAGTACATGACCAGTATCGTGTTGAATATTTAAGGGAACATATTAAAGCCATGGAAGGCGCTTTAGAGGATGGTGTGGATTTAATTGCATATACACCTTGGGGATGTATTGATTTAATCAGTGCTTCTACTGGGGAAATGAAAAAACGTTATGGTTTTATTTATGTAGACCTTGATAATCAAGGTAACGGAACAATGAAAAGATATAAAAAGGATTCATTTGATTGGTACAAGAAAGTTATAGCTACTAATGGTGAAGATTTAGAATAATGAAAAATCATGATATAGAGATATAAGTGTTTGAAAAAAGAACAAGTATATATCATGTAGATAAGTGTATATGTATATAAAATGGTGGAGATGATTTTTACTGAATTATCTCCACTGTTTTCTTAATTTACTTAAAATAAATATCACTTTTTTAGTAAGTAAAAAAATACTCTTAAAGCTCAAGAGAGCTCCGTATACAATTGGTGAGCTTTGTGATTATAATCAAAAATGATATATAGGATTAGATGGATGCATTGTCTATGTTCATGCATTTCATTTAAATAAATAAGAACCATTGTCCAATATTTACATATGATATATAGAACAATATTTATATCAAAAAAGGAGAATCAACAATGGACAGAAATTATTGGCAAGAATATTGGGACAATTATTATAAATTTATGGCTGTATATCTTAGAGAGGTACAAAATGCATATCCTAATGCAGATATTACAAATGAATACTTAGAAGCTGCTAGTTTATTTGAGCCTTCGATGCCTCTTGAAGATTATGAGAATTACGATGAATATGACGATAATGATTATGATTATGACTATTCACAAACAGATGACGATCCACCTTTTATATTACCTGGTGGCGGACCATCTGGTGCACCTTTTATATTACCTGGAGGAGGGCCATCTACTACACCTTTCATATCACCTGGTGGTGGACAATTCACTATAAATAACTGTAGAAGGATGGCAATAGTTAGGATAGAAATGAGAAGAGGCTTCAACCCTTCTAACTTCTTTATGGTAGTAGATAGAGCTGACAGAAGGAGTATTCAAGGATTTAGAATAGCTTGCGAAGGCGGTAGAATTAGATTTGTACCAATGGCTGTAGAATATAGAAATATTAACCTTATAGAATGCGCATTCTAGGTTAAATTTAATAAGAGGTATTCAAGTAATATAACTATGTAATACTTGAGATACCTCTTATTATTTATAAGTATCTTTTATATAACCGTGATTCACTAGTGTGGATCTAAATTATTTCTATAAGAATTCATCACATCTTTAAATAATTCAGCAACAGAAGGTGGTGTCCAGGTGATTGCATTTGCACCAGCAGCTATGGTTTTTCTTATACTTTCTTCAGTAGGTCCACCTGTTGCTATTATTGGAAAATCAGGATAAGCATTTCTAATTTTTGCGACTATCCTAGGTGTATCAGCAGAAGCTGATACGTTGAAAATAGTTGCACCAGCATCTATTCTTTCTTGAATATCTGTATCATCATTCACTATAGTAACAACAACAGGGATATCTAATGCATCAGATAAAGCTGTGACTACATCGTTTGTTGTTGGAGCATTAACAACTACACCTATAGCACCTTGCAATTCAGCATTGGTTCCTAATACAACTGAACGAACTCCCTTTGTAAGACCTCCACCAACTCCTGCAAAAACAGGAATATCAGAAGCCATAATAATAGATTGTGTAATTATTGGCTGAGGTGTAAATGGGTATACTGCTATTACAGCATCTGCATTTACATTTTTTATAATAGCTAAGTCAGTTGAAAAAACAAGAGACTTAATTCTTTTTCCGAAAATATTTATACCACTGCATTCTCTAATGACTTCAGGAACACGTAAAAATGATTTTCTAAGTGTACCATCTATTGATTTTGGTCTTTGCTTCATAGATAAAATCCTCCTCAAAAATATTGAATTTATAATATTTGTGTATTTAATAGTAAAATATTTTTATCTTTAATTATAAATGAGATATCTTAATTTTCCTACATTTTTATTGTTAAATGTTATTTTATTTTCTAATTTATACAAATTTCGCTATTTTAAATTGATAAATTATAAGGAGATAAAAGAAAAATTTATTTATTAAGTATAGAGTTTATAAAATTTAATGAAAATAAGTTTAAATTAGACTAATTTTTGAGTGTTTATATCAGATTTTTAGATTAAACAATATAAGAAATCAAAAAAACTCAATAGAGAAGTATAATTCTCCATTGAGTTTTTCAATTAACTTATTATTTTGAGTAAAACTCTACTATTAGTATTTCGTTTATTTCTATTGGTACCTCATTTCTTTCAGGCATTTTAATAAGTGTACCTGCAAAGTTTTCTTCATCCTTCGCTAAATAAGGATATACTACTAGTGATCTTTCTTGGAAGTTAGCTTTAAACATTTCATTGTTTCTTGATTTTTCTCTTAGAGAAACAGTATCTCCTACATTCACTGAGAATGAAGGTATGTCTACCTTTTTCCCATTAACTAAAATATGTCCATGAACAACCATTTGACGAGCTTGTCTTATAGAGTTTGCTATACCTAACCTATAAACTATATTATCTAATCTACATTCTAACATTTGTATTAAAGCTACACCTGTAGATTCTTTAGACTTTTCAGCCTTTTTATAATAGTTTCTAAATTGTTTTTCTAATACTCCATAGTAAGCTCTAAGTCTTTGTTTTTCTAGTAATTGAAGTCCGTATGGTGAAAGTTTTTTATCTGCTCTAGATGTTCCTTTCACTGCTCTGTCCATTGCTTTAGGATGTCCACATACATTTAGTCCTAATCTTCTACATTGTTTAAATCTTGGTCCCATCATTTTTGCCATTGCTTTGTTCTCCTTAAAAATTATTTATTTGCCGCGATAATTTTTAAAGCCAATATAATTATATCACTGGATGAGTTAATTGTAAATGATTTTCATTAGCGATTAGCTTGGTTTATAATAAAAATCATTTAGTCATATTAATATATAAATTTATATAGAAAAAGAATCTAGGTGTAGACTCCCAGATTCTTTCTTACAATTAAGAGTAAATTTAAAGTTAAAAAATATAAAAGTATCTACATAATATTAAGGTGTTTTATGGCTTTTATAGTAAATAATTTTATATCATGCTAAAGTTTCTTATTTTTAACTTTGATTATATTTTACCATAATGATATTGTTTTGTAAATGATAATTATTATCATTTGTTATTTTTATTTTTTATAATTATTGTATATATTAGATATTAACTAGAAAATTAAAAAAGTATAGGGGTATTTTGTAAATTTATATTTGTGCTACAACAATAGTAAATACATATTTTCAAGTATAACAAAATTATAAGTGCAAATACTTTATACAAAGAGGTGAAAATATGAGACAAAATCGTAGAATAAAAGAACCTATAGTATCAATAACGAAAGCATTAACAGAAGGAAACTCTTTAGAAAAGGCTTTAAATTTACTACCTATTGATGAAATTATACAAAAAGGAGACAAGGTAATAATTACACCAAATTGGGTGAAGGATGAAGAGGCAAAAGATGGAGTTGTAGTTGGACCTAAAACCTTACAAAGACTCATACAATATGTAAAAACAAAAGAACCATCAATTATATACATAGCTACAGGCTCTGGAGGAGTTGAGACTTCTCAAGTGATGACAAGTGTAGGATATGATAAAGTAATAAAAGAGGAAAATGTTGAATTTATAGATATGAATTATGGTCCATTTATTGAATTAAACTTAAATCATCAAATAATCAAAACTACACCAATAAATAAAATTGTAGAGGAAGCAGATGTGATAATATCATTTACACAGCTAAAATATCATGAAGAAGCGACTGTTACGGCAAGTATTAAAAATATTGCTATGGGTTATCCTCCTGCAAGTGTACATGGATTTCCGAAGAAAAAAACAGGAATACATGAAGACCTACATGGATTTATAAGAAGTATGGCTAAGAAGATTCCAATAGATTTAGCTATAATAAGTTTGGATAAGGCTATGATAGGTACAGGTCCTATATTTGGTCAGGCAGTAGATACTCCAGGTCTTATAATAGCATCAACAGATCCTGTTGCGGCAGATAGTGTAGGTGCTAGATTACTTGGATTTTTACCACAGGGAGTAAGTTATTTATATGGACTTTATAAGGATGGATTAGGAGAAGCTAACCCTATAAATATGACTATAAAAGGTCTGGATTTAATAGAGGCAGAGAAAATTTTTAGCAAAGCTGCTTATGGTAATAAAGATAGTATAGTGGATAGAGACAAGTTAAAAGATATTCATGGATAGGAGGGAATAATAATTAAAAATAAAAAACTAAATAAAGGATAAGTTATTTAGTTGCAAATGATATTTTAGATAATGAAACTGATAATATTAAATTTAATAAATAACTGTATCTTAGGCTCAAATATATTTAGCTCAGCAAGATACAGTTATTTTTATTTATAAATAATCAAAAAATTAGATAGCCATAGCTTAATTTTTTAATAAAATTTATAATGACTTCTATGAGAATACTGTTCATTTACTTTTAAAATAGGTGAAGGTAAATAGCTAAATTCCATGGCATTTGGAACTGATTGTGTCTCAAAGCATATTCCGCTATACTTGCTTATTACCCCACATTTTGAAATATTATCTACAATAGAATTCCCAGTGTATATTTGAGCACCGCATTGGTCAGTATATATATCCATAGATAAACTATTATCAGGAGCTATCAAAGTACCAAGTCTAGTGTAATACGTAGTTGATGGATTTATATAAAAATGATGGTCTATATCCATAAACTTCGTGGCTTCATTTATTTCTTTGTAAATTGAGAAGTCAAAAGGAGTATTGGTAGTTTTTATGATATTACCATTTGCTAGACCATCATCATTAGTGTCCATATAATAGTCGCTATTTAGTTGTAATTTATGAGTTAAAATATCACCTTTACCCATAAGATTAAAGTAAGAATGATTAGTAATATTTATAGGACAATCTTTATTAGTATTAGCAAAATATTCTATTGTAAGAGTGCTATTTTTGAAAGTATACTTTACTTTTAACCACAAATCTCCAGGAAACCCACTGTCTCCATCTTTAGATAATAATGATAGAATTATAGAGTTTTCAGTAAAGTCATCGACTTGAAAAATACATTTATCGAATCCGTTTTCTCCTCCATGAAGACAATTACCATTGTTATTTCTTGCAAGAGTATATTTATGACCATTTATATAAAAACGACCATTTGCTATCCTATTTGCATATCTACCACAAACTGCGCCCATAAAAGTTCTGTTTTCCTCTTGTTCGTATTGATTTATATTATCAAAACCTAAGACTACGTCTACTAATTCATTATTTTTATTTTTAACAACTAACGACTGAATGGTAGCGCCATAGTTTAGTATATTTACATAGTTTTCATTATCAAATAGAGAGTAACAAAAGACCTCTTCATTAGATTTTGTTATTCCAAAAAGTCTTTTTTTCATATTATTTATCCCCTTAACCCTTTAAAATTAAATATTAATATTTTCTTTAATACAAATATCTACAGAAACATAATTACACTCTTCTTTAGGCAACTCACCAGTAGATAAATAAGAAAATAATATATCTAAAGGTTTTGAACCTTGTAATTTTGGCTGTTGACAGATAGTAGCTTTTATAAGTCCCTTTTCAATCATTTCTCTAGTAGTAGGAACACTATCGAAGGCGATACTTGTAATATGATCTTCCTTATTGCAAGAAATAACTGCACGGCATCCACCATAAACACCACCTGCAACAAAGAATAATGCATTTATATCTTCGTTTTTTAGTAATTTTGAAGTAAGCTCAAAACTTTGAATATCATCGTCATTATTGTATATTGTTTCAACAATATTTATATGAGGGTAGTTATTTTTTATACATTCTTTAAAACCTTCTATACGTTGACTATGACACATAACATTTTCTGAACCACTTACTATACCTACATTAACTTTACCGTGAGTTATTATGTTCATTAACCCAGCAGCTGTTTTTCCAGAAAGATTGTAGTTGCTTCCTACATATGCAATTCTCTTAGAATTTTCAATATCAGTATTTAGAGTAACTACAGGAATACCCATGTTATACAGCTCATTTATTTTATTTGCTATTCTTTTATTATTGTATGGTGCAAGGGCAATTCCATTAACACCCTGTTCAACTAAAGAATTTATTGCTTCCAATTGTTCGTCTATACCCATAGGTATGCATTTGACTTCTATATCACAGTTATAACCTTCTAACTCTTTCTTTTTTTCATTAATTCCTATTATTACTTCATCAAAAAATGGATTTGTAGTTCCAAATAAGATTACTCCAAGTTTTAATTTCTTTTTTTGTGCACTTAAAATAAGAGCAGCACGATTTGGTTTATAATTAAGTGCATCTGCAATTTCCTTAACCTTACGAGCAGTATCAGGATTAACCATGCCACGATTATTTAGAACTCGGTCGACTGTTCCACGAGATACTCCTGCCAATTCTGCAATTTCTTTTATCGTTGCCATATCAAACTCCTTCATTATTATTCAGATACAGTAAAAATATCATATTTAAATATAAAAGTCAAATGTGCACGAGAACATAAAAAATAAAAACGTTGTTGATATTTAGGAAATATATAATTATAATTAAAGTGTGCTCGAACACATACAAAAAATAGGGAGGAATAAAGATGTTGTACATAGGAGTTGATTTAGGAACATCAGGAGTCAAGTTATTGTTGATGGATGAATCAGGAGCGATTAAAAATATTGTGTCAAAAGAGTATGCCTTATCTTTCCCAAAAAGTGGATGGTCAGAACAAAATCCACAACATTGGTATGAACAATCTATATTAGGAATTAAAGAATTAATAGAGCCTTTTGACAAAAGTAAGGTAGCTGGAATAAGCTTTGGTGGTCAAATGCATGGACTTGTAGTATTAGACGAAAATGATAATGTTATTCGTCCAGCTATTCTTTGGAATGATGGCCGTACTGGAAAGGAAACAGAATACCTTAACAATGTTATAGGTAAAGAAAAGTTATCAAAGTATACTGCAAATATAGCTTTTGCAGGATTTACAGCTCCTAAAATATTATGGATGAAAGAAAATGAGCCTAAAAATTTTAATATGATAAATAAGATAATGTTACCAAAAGATTATCTTGCATATAAGTTAACTAACACATTTTGTACAGATTTTTCAGATGCATCTGGGATGCTTTTACTTGATGTAGAAAATAAATGTTGGTCAAAAGAAATGATGGATATTTGTGGTATAGATGAAAAACAATTACCACAAATTTATGAAAGTTATGAAGTAGTAGGTACTATTATACCTGATATTGCTAAAGAACTAGGATTAAGAGAAGACCTTAAAGTAATTATAGGTGCAGGAGATAATGCAGCTGCTGCAGTAGGTACTGGAACAGTAGGAAATGGTATGTGTAACATATCTTTAGGTACTTCAGGAACAATATTTATTTCAACTGAAAACTTTGATGTAGATGAAAATAATGCACTTCATTCTTTCGCGCATGCAGATGGGAATTATCATTTAATGGGATGCATGTTAAGTGCAGCATCTTGTAATAAATGGTGGATAGAAGAAATATTAAAAACTAATAAATACAATGAAGAATTAGGAAATATAAAAGAGTTAGGTAAAAATAAAGTATTTTTCTTACCGTATTTAATGGGAGAAAGGTCACCTCATAATAATCCAGATGCTCGTGGGTGTTTTATTGGTATGAGTATGGATACTACTCGTGAAGATATGTCACAAGCAGTACTTGAGGGTGTTGCCTTTGCCTTAAGAGATAGCTTTGAAGTAGCAAAATCTCTTGGAATAAACATAGAAAGTA
>NZ_JAGHFM010000086.1 GCF_017888745.1 Terrisporobacter sp.
ATTATATCAAAAATTAAAAATAATTAGTAGAAATATAGGAATTTTATGTAAAAATAAAATTATATATTGTAATTATGGAAACTTAGATTTCATATCAAAAAATATGAAATTAAAGATTTAAAACTTACTAAAGAAGTATAAATTCTAAGCAACGGACAAAGCCATTGTCGATATGAAGTGGAACGCCAACTCAGTGGCTTAAGCGAAGCGAATTTTGAGCAACGGACGAAGTCGTTGGAGATATGAGCGAAGCGAATTTTTTATTTGAAAATGATTTTAATATAAGATAAAATAAAATTACGAAAATAAGAAAATTAAGTAAATAGGAAGAATTAACAATAAACTATATACAATTATAATAAAAAATTTATAGTGTAAAATAATAACAATAATGAAAATCTATAGGATAAAAAGCAATATAAATGTATAATTAAATTATGAATTAAAAATATAACTTATTTTAAAATTAGAATAGATAAAATTTAAAATATTGAAAAATGGGATATAAGGAGAAGTTGTCTTGAAGAAAATACTTATAATTATAATATCAACTATCTTAATATGCCTAATAGGATTAGGCACTATAGGATATTTTATAGAAAAAGATAAAGCTAAAATAGAAGAAGAAAATAAACCTACTCAAAAAGTGGAAGATACATCTGAAGAAGATAGTGTAGTTATTGATGGAACTTCATTGGATATAAATAGCATAGAAGGGTATACTCCTGGGGAAAAAGTTGTAGATAGTAATAAAGAGCAAGAAGCAGAAGATGATTCTACTAATAATGAAGAAAATGATGATATAAATAATAATTCAGATAAAATCAATGGAACATCTAATGCAACTACTGTTGGAGGTATAGAACTTCCATTCAAACTACCAAATAAAAATATGGAGATTTTAAGTATAGGTGAATACAGTGGGAAATTCATAGAAGATGGTAGTGACGAGAAAAAAGAAAACATATTAGCATTAGTAGTAAAAAATACTTCTGACGAAGTTATTGATTACGGAGAAATAAGTTTAAAAATAAAAGGAAAATCTAATAAGATTAAATTTAAAATAACTAATTTAAAGCCACAAACTGCAACTGTTGTCATGGAATCTACTGGTCAAGTACAATTTAATCCAGATGATAAATACACTTACTCAAGTTCAAAAAATGATATGGTAAGTAGCATGTCACTTATGGAGGATAAAGTAAAAGTATCTACAAAAGATAAGGAAATTACTATAGAAAATATAAGTGATGAAGATTTAAAAACAGTTTATATTTATTATAAAACTGTATCTAAAGGAAATTCTTATATAGGTGGTATAACTTATAGAGTTAAGTTTGAAAATGTGGGACCAGGAAAGTCTATAAGTGCTGAGACACTTCATTTTTCTAATAAAAAGAGTGAAATTTTAAAAATTGAATCCGTTGAAGAATAATATGGCAGGGAGAAATCTCTGCCTTATATGTTTATAAAATAAATTTTTATTTATTATTCCTTTATTTTTGTAAAGTAATGTAGAAAAAAAGAGTATCATATTTATTGACTTTAAAGTTGTGCTAAAGTAGAATTTAATTGTTGGTTATTTTTAACTAAAAATATGAAATATCTCTAATATTTACTTCATATAATAAAATGGTGGGAAAATATTAGATTAAGGGGGAATGGACTATGGAAATTAAAAGAGATTTTAATCTACGCAAAATAGCTGGCGAATACATTCTTATGCCCAAAAATACATCAGAAGGATACGAAGGACTAATTAGTCTAAATGAAGTTGAAGCTTTAGTATGGCAAAATCTAGAGGATTGCAAAAATGAAGATGAAATACTATCATTAATTACAAATACTTATATGGTAAAACAAGAAGATGCTAAGAAAGATTTAGGGGATTTTTTGAAGCAACTACAAGAAGCAGACATAATTTAAGAATAAAATAATAATGAGATATATAAGACAGGAAATAAGTTATTAATAATTTATTTCCTGTCTTTTTTATATTTTAAGGGATTATAAATTATCTGAATTGTGGATAATTTTATAATTCCAACTGATAAATTTGAGCAACGGACGAAGTCGTTGGCGACATGAAGTGGAGCGCCCACTCAGTGGTTAAGCGAAGCGAATTTTTTACATACCTGGTAAAATATTTTCAAAACCTATGAACGTAAGTAATGTTAACGAATATAAAATTATAAATTATAAATACTTATATATGACAAAATCTAAAAATAATTATATACAATATGAAAAAAACTATGAAAAAGTTTAGTATAAATAAACAAAGGAGAAATTAATAAAAACTAAAGGTTAGGAATACTAAACTTAAACAAAATTAATATAAACTTTAAAAAAATAAATGTTTATATAATGTTGGAAAATACATATTTTAATCTATATTATAAAAATAATTAAAAAATATTAAAAAAGTGTTGATTTTTGTGTATAAAATAAATATAATTAAAAAGTAAGTTTAACAAAACTAAATTAAAAGAATAGAAATAGTAAGTTTTGTGGATATTTTAAATTTATATGTGGGTATAAATAAAATTTAATATACGGAGGTTTAATATTGAAAGGCATAAATGTAAATCTTCAATTTGAATCTATATCACAACAAGAACAGACTCCATTGTTACAATCTCTAATAGAATATTCTAATAGAGATATAGCTTGTTTTGATGTTCCTGGGCATGTAAGAAATCAAGGAGTGGAAATTTTAAACTATTTTTTTGGTGAAAGTGTCATGAGGATTGATATAAATTCATCACCATATATGGATAATGTATCAAATCCATGTGGAGTTATTAAGGAAGCACAAGAACTATTAGCTAAAGCTTATAAAGCTGATAGGGCTTTTTTTATTACAAATGGAACTACACAAGGCATACATGCAATGATGCTTAGTGTTATAAACGAAGGTGATAAAGTTCTTTTACCGAGAAATGTACATAAGTCAGCCATAAATGCACTTATATTTTCTGGAGGAGTTCCTGTATATATTCAGCCAGAATATGATGATGATTTAGGTATCAGTTTGAACTTAAGTGTGGAGTGCGTAAGAAAATCTTTAGAGGAAAATGAAGATGTAAAAGTATTATTCTTACTAAATCCAACTTACTATGGGGCATGTACAGATTTAAAAGAAATAGTTAAAATCTGTCATGAAAGAAATGTATTAGTTCTTGTAGATGAGGCCCATGGAGCTCATTTTCCTTTTTATGATAAATTACCACCATCAGCCATGGAATGTGGAGCAGATATGTCGGCAGTTAGTATTCATAAAACTGGAGGAGCCTTAACTCAAGCTTCTGCACTTTTATTAAATAGTAAAAATATAGAAGGAGATAAGTTACTACAAACTATAAATATGCTACAATCCACATCGGCTTCTTACTTACTTATGGCAAGTATTGATGGAGCAAGGTCAAATTTAGTAACAAAGGGAGAGGTAAAGCTTAGTAAGGCTTTAAATTTAGCTAGATATGCTAAGGCAAAGATAAATAAAATTCCTGGTATGAGAGTTGTATCAGATGAGCTTTTACACAAAACAGGAGTTTATTTTGTAGATGAAACAAAGTTATGTATAAATGTGAAAGGACTTGGTATAAGTGGTTATAAGGTTTATGAATTATTATACAAGGACTTTTCGGTTCAAGTAGAACTTGGTGATATGTATAATATACTGGCTTTAGTTTCTATAGGTACAACAAAAGAAGATATAGATAAACTAATAAAATCTTTAAGTGTAATATCAAAGTCAGAAGCTTTAGGTCATGAAAATAAGGATTTAAACCTTAGCAAAGATTTAAGCAACAATATGAGTATAAGGCAAATTACACCTATAGTTGCGATTAGCCCAAGAAATGCTTTTTATTCAAAAAAAGAAGAAGTGACTTTAGATAAGTCCATAGGAAGAATTTGCGCAGAATGTATAATGGCTTATCCACCAGGTATTCCTATAATTTCACCAGGAGAAGTTATAACGAAAGAAATTTTGGATTATATAAAATTACTAAAACAAAACAATGCTTATATGACTGATATGAAAGATAAAGATTTAAAAAATATTTTAGTGGTAAAAAAGTAAATGAAATGATTGAGTTAATCAAAAAATAAAGGCGAATAATTAAATAGTCTTATTAGAAATATAAAACTAAATATGGAAAGAAGGTAAAATTATGAGTATGAATCTTGAAACATTAGGAAGACACATATTAGTAGAATACTATAACTGTGATGAGAAAGTGCTTAAAGATCCAGATCTTATTGAAAAGTTTATGAATGAATCAGCATTAAATGCAAAAGCAACTATAGTAGATTCAGTTTTTCATCATTTCAATCCATGGGGAGTTTCGGGAGCTGTAATAATAGCTGAATCTCATTTAACAATACATACATGGCCAGAATATGGGTATGCATCAGCAGATTTTTTCACTTGTGGTGATATTGACCCTTGGAAAAGTTTTGAGTTGTTAGAAGAACTTTTAAAAGCTGAAAGAAGTGAATCAACAGAAATACCAAGAGGTTTAACAGCAAAAATACAAAAATTTGCAAAAAAAGATTTAGGCAATATTACTCACAAGCCAGAAGCTATATAAATAATAAATACCTAAATTAAAAATAAAATAAAAAATAAATAAAATAAAAATTAATTTGAACCATAATTATATCATAAATAAGTGAAATATTCAAATTTAACAAATTTAAATGCAATACAGGATTTATTAATTGTTATAAGAAAACTTATTTATGATTAAATAAAGAATATAAAAATATAAATGAAATAAAAATTTGAATGAAGTAAAAAATAAAAATAAAATAGAAATTAATTTGGAGGGATACTATGGAACTATGGTATACAGAAGAATGGACTGAAAATACACGTTTTTCAATAAAAGCAGAAAAACAACTATTTAGTGCTCAGTCATCTTTTCAAAGAGTAGATGTATTTGAAAGTAAAGAGTTTGGAAGATTCCTTACTTTAGACGGACTTATGATGGTAAATGATAAGGATGAATTTATTTACCATGACATGATAGTTCACCCAGCTATGGCAACTAATATGAATATAAAAAATGTATTAGTTATAGGTGGTGGAGATGGAGGTACAGTAAGAGAGCTTACACGATATCCTCAAATTGAAAAAATAGATATGGTTGAAATAGATAAAATGGTAGTAGATGTATCTAGAGAATATATAGATGTTTGTTCATGTAAATTAGATGATGCAAGGGTAAACTTATACTTTGAAGATGGAGTTGCTTTTGTAAAAAATGCTAAAGATAAATCTTATGATTTAATATTAGTTGATTCTACTGACCCAATAGGACCAGGAGAAGGTCTATTCACAGTAGATTTTTATAATGATTGTTATAGAATTTTAAGTGATGAGGGTATTTTAGTTAATCAAAACGAAAGTCCTTATTTTGAAAGCTATGCAAGAGAAATGAAAAGATCTAATTCAAAAATAAAAGATATATTTCCTATATCAAAAGTATATCAATTCCATATGCCAACATATCCATCAGGACATTGGTTATTTGGATTTTCATCAAAAAAATTAGATCCTATAAAAGATCATAACAAAGAAACTTGGGAAAATTTAAATTTAAACACTAAATACTACAACAGTGAAGTTCATAAAGGAGCATTTGCTCTACCTGAGTATGTAAAGGATATGTTAGATGCAAAATAGGTTTTCAAATATAAATACTTTTATGGGAATGGAAACACCCTATGATGAATCAGATGTAGTAGTATTTGGTGTAGGATTTGATGGTACAACTTCAAACAGACCGGGAACTAGATTTGCAAGTAGTTCCATGAGATTAGAGTTTTATGGTCTTGAGACATATAGTCCTAAGTTAAACTTAGATTTAGAAAATAAAAAAATATGTGACATAGGTGATTTAGAACTTAGTATAGGAAATACAGATGTTGTATTAGGTGAAATTTATGAAGGTACAAAATCCATAGTAAATGATGATAAGATACCTTTTATGATAGGAGGAGAGCATTTAGTAACTCTTCCTGCTTTTAAAGCGGTATATGAAAAACATAGTGATGTTTATGTTCTTCATTTTGATGCACATACAGATTTAAGAGAAGAATACAACAACAACAAAAATTCCCATGCTACAGTTATAAAAAGAATATGGGATTTAGTTGGAGATAATAGAATTTATCAATTTGGTATAAGATCAGGAACTAAAGAAGAGTTTGATTTTGCTTTGAAAGAAAAACATACTTATATGGAAGTTTCTACAATAGATACTTTTGAAGAAGTTGTAAAATCTTTAGAAAACAAAAAGATATACTTAACAATAGATTTAGATGTGTTAGATCCATCAATTTTCCCTGGAACTGGAACTCCAGAGCCAGGAGGAGTTACATATAAAGAATTTGAAAGCATATTTAAAATTTTAAAGAACTCAAATATAAAATTAGTTGGATGTGATATTGTAGAGCTTAGTCCTGACTATGACGATACAAAGGTTTCAACAATAACAGCGTGTAAAATTTTAAGAGAGTTAGCTTTAGTTGTAGCTCATAATTTTAATAAATAAATTAAAAACTAATGTTGATTTCAAAGTACTTTTATAAATAAAAAATAAAGGGTAGGTAAAATTTAAAAGTTAATTATAAGGAGATTAAAAAATGGCAAGACATTTATTTACATCAGAATCAGTAACTGAAGGCCATCCAGATAAAATATGTGACCAAATATCAGATTCAGTATTAGATGCATTATTAGCACAAGATAGTGAAGCAAGGGTAGCTTGTGAAACTACTGTGACTACAGGACTTGTACTTGTAGCTGGGGAAATATCGACAAAAGCTAATGTTGATATACAAAAAGTAGTTAGAGAAACAGTTAGAGAAATAGGGTATGATAGAGCAAAATACGGATTTGATTGTGATACTTGTGCAGTTATAACTACAATTGATGAACAATCTTCAGATATAGCTATAGGTGTAGATGAAGCATTAGAAAATAAAAATGGTGAATTAACAGAAGATGAAATAGAAGTAATCGGTGCTGGGGACCAAGGTATAATGTTTGGTTTTGCATGTGATGAAACTGAAGAATTAATGCCTCTTCCAATATCATTAGCTCATAAACTAGCTAGAAGGTTAACAGAAGTTAGAAAAAGTAGTTTACTAAATTACTTAAGACCAGATGGAAAAACTCAAGTAACAGTAGAATATGAAGGAAATACTCCAGTAAGAGTTCATACAGTTTTAATATCTACTCAACATGGAGAAGAAGTTACTAACGAACAAATAAGACAAGAGTTAATACAAGATGTAATAAAAGCAGTAATACCAGCCAACTTATTAGATGAAGAAACTATGATATACATAAATCCAACTGGAAGATTTGTCATAGGTGGACCACAAGGAGATACAGGTCTTACAGGTAGGAAAATAATCATAGATACTTATGGAGGATACTCAAGACATGGTGGTGGAGCATTCTCGGGAAAAGATCCAACTAAAGTTGATAGATCAGCTGCTTATGCTGCAAGATATGTAGCTAAAAATATAGTTGCTGCTGGACTTGCTAGTAAATGTGAGATAGAGTTAGCTTATGCAATAGGTGTTGCTAGACCTTTATCAATATTTATAGATACTTTTGGTACTGGAAAAGTCTCAGAAGAAAAATTAGTTGAATTAGTAAATAAACATTTCGACTTAAGACCAGGTGCTATAATAAGAGATTTAGGACTAAGAAATCCTATTTACAAACAAACTGCAGCTTACGGACATTTTGGTAGAACTGATGTTGACTTACCATGGGAAAGAACAGATAAATCGGAAATATTAAAAGCCGAAGTTTTAGACTTAGTTATGGCTTAATGTATTGGAAACACTCTATGATAGAATTATTTTGTCTATTGTAGAGTGTACTATTTTTATTATCCATTAATATATATATACCAATTTAATATAAATATTACAAATTTTATGATTTTTTATGTAATACTATATTAATTATGAATATATATGTCGGAAGATGGCTAACATGTATACATTTCAAATCTGTTGACTTTTGCTTAAGATTAATATATCATTTATAAAATACAGATAAAATATGGATAAAATTTTATCAAAGTTATATTTAAGGATGGAATTTTTTGGGGGTAAAAATATGAAAATAAAAAAAGAATTTATGCTAAGAAATATTTGTGGTGAACATGCTTTAGTTCCTGTTGGAGAAACAGCTGCATCTTTTAAAGGAATAATAAAAGTAAATGATATAGGAAGTTTTATATGGAATAATTTAGAGGATTCTAAGGATGAAGGTGAAATCGTTTCCAAAATTGTCGAAAATTATGGATTAGATGACCTTGAAGCGAAGAAAGATGTTAGAGATTTTATAGAGTACTTAAAGAATGTTGATATAATATAAACAGATTAAATTATAGAGATAGTGGCAAAATGGAGTTGCTACTATTTTTTTGCTTATTTTTGTAATAGATAAGATATAGAATATGATGTATATTGATAATAATTTAATAAATAACATAAATTTGCATATAAATTAAGGTCTGAATTTTTTTATTTTAGACTATAATATTAGGTATGTATTCTAATTATTAACTTTATTACATAAATGTCACCATGGTTTTATTGATAAATAAGTCGAATTATGGTATTTTAAAGTATGTAAAGATTTTTTTTAAAGAAGAAAGAGGGGAACCTATGGATAAATACATTAGTAATAAAATAAAAAATATATCTCTTATAATGACTTTCTTCGTTGTTATACTTCATTCAAACAACTTAGAGAATGCATCAGTATTTAATGTAAATACATTAGTACAAAACTTTATAGGTCAAGGAATAGTTAGAATAGCAGTGCCTATGTTCTTTTTAATATCAGGTTACCTATTCTTTTATAAATTTAAACCATCACAAGAAGCTTTTTTAGATAAATACAAAAAAAGATTTAGAAGTTTATTTATACCTTATTTCATATGGTGTACAGGATGGTTAGTTATATTATACTTAGTAGAGCTTACTGCTTTTGGTAGAGCGATGTTCTCAGATCGAATAATTGCTGATTACAACTTTAGTGAGTTATTTAGAAATACTTACATTTATCCACTACCATATCAATTTTGGTACATAAGAGCATTAATGATAAACGTAGTGATATCACCGATAATTTACTATGTAATAGTAAAATTAAAGGACAAAGCATTACCAGTAATATTAGTATTTTGGTTCTTTGATGTGATTTACTATCCAATATTAATGTTTGCAGTGGGATCATGTTTCGCAATAGGAAACTTTGATTTATATTTCAAAGAATACAAAAACAAAGGATATTTATTTGGAATAGGGTATCTATTAGCCATAATAGTTAAAACAGTATTTATGTACATGCCACAAATTCCAAATTACGATTATGTATTATTATTAATTGAAAATGTAATAATTTTATGTGGTGTACCATTTGCATGGTTTGTATATGATGTAATTGGTGAGAAATTTAAAAATAAATTTGATTTAGGAAAAGAAATGAAATTAGCCAAATACGGAATATTTATTTATTTCTTCCACATACCATTACAATCAATCATCAAAAAACTTTGGTTTAAAGTTATGCCAATAAGTGAGATGAGTAGTTTATTAATATTCTTTGTGGCGCCGATAATAACAATAACAATATGTTCGTTACTTGCCATATTTATGAGAAAATATATGAGAAAATTCTACGCTATATTAACAGGTGGTAGATAGTTTTAAAGCCTACATTAATCATTATGATTGATGTAGGCTTTTTTAGAGAAGTTAATTTAAAGCAACGGACGAAGTCGTTGGCGTTATGATCGAAGCGAATTTTAAGCAACGGGCAAAGCCGTTGGCGTTATGAGCGAAGCGAATTTTTTTTAAAATTTAAGTTTTAATTAAGGTTTTTGGGAAAAGTAAGATTAATCAAACATTAAAAATCTTAAGGAGGTGAATTGTTGAAGAAAATTTAGATTCTTCAACAAGAAATTATGAAATTTAATAAAAGAAAAGTAACATCAATATTAATAGCAACATCTATTACAATTACAGGATTTTGCTTAAATAGTATGAATTCATATGCTGACGAAATTACTACATCTACATATGAAAATAATACTGATAATTCAAAAACAAATAGATGCCCTTGCCCAGGAAGAAGAGGATCAAACTTTTTAAGAGAAAGTATGGACGAATTACAAGAACATGGTGAATTGACTGATGAAGATATAAAAAATATTGATGAATACATGGATAAGGAAAGAGCAAAGAAAAATGCTGAGATAAAAGAAGAAATTTATAAATATGAATGTGAAAAAATTGATGCAATGGTGTCACAAAAAGTAATTACTAAGGCAAAAGGCGATAAATTAAAATCAGCAGTTAAAGAAAATTTAGATGAATTTGAAGCAGAAATGAATTCTAGAGGAAAAGAAAATAGAAAAAATAATAAATCTAAGTAAAATTTTAAAAGACCTGGCAATGAATTTCATCACCAGGTCTTTTTATATTAAGCGAAGCGAAATTTAAAGCAACGGACGAAGTCGTTGGCGCTATGAAGCGAAGCGAAATTTTATTTCAATTTTATTATATTCTTTGATAATTCGTTTATGCTATCAGTCAAACTTTGAAGTTTTCCTTCTATTCTAATTAAAAGATACATAGAAATAGCAATGGGAAATCCTAAGTTTGCAATGATAGATTGGAAATTATCCATTATTATCACCTCGATATTATACAACTAAATCATAGTCAGTAGTTGTACTGTTAACGATTTTAGCAGAAACTAAAGATTCTAAATCATATCCCTTTGGTTGAAATATATTTTTTTCAAGTATTAGTTCCATTGTAGTTATTATATCTTGTTCTTCCAAATCATCTCTTGGATCATCTATAGATATAGAAAAACTATTTCCAAGTATATTTTTAAAAGTCATTATAAGTTTTTTTTCTTCCATGGTTTAACCCCCTATAAATTAAATTATTCAGATAAAGATGTATTATCAACTCTGTTTGTTGCACTTAAGCTATGTTTTTGAAGTCCAGATATAGATTTTACAACTGCCATAATATCTTCATTTGTAGCACTTGACTTTATTCCTGATAAAGTTTTTGTTTTGTAAACATTATTCCCTTCTAAGTCTGGACCATGATCAAACTTAATTTTTATTGATGAAGCATTAGGATTTGATATTACTGCCATTTTTAATTCCTCCTTTAAATTTATTAGTGAGCTCACTTTCTAATTAAATAATAAGGTGGAAAAATGGATTAAAGTTAAAATATATGTCTATAATATTTATTTATAGATAATTTACTCTTATTTAATATAAAGCTAAAATTTCTTTAGCTTTTTTCTTTAAATCCTCTATAGCACATTCTGGTTCAAGTACTATCAAATCTTTACCATAGCCAAAGGCAAATTCAATACCTTGGAAATAAGCATCAAAACTTATATCTATATAAATTTCATCATTTTTTATTTTATAATTATCTATAGCAATAAATTTTCTTTCTTTAATATGATTAAAAATAGAATGGGAGATTTTGAATTTAAATTTATATTTTTGTATTTTACTTTTAAAATCCTTAGTAGAAGACAACCAATAATTTTCCAAATTAAAATCATTAGGTCTTAAGAAAGTTTCATCACATAAAGAAACACTCTCAATAGAACTAACTTTATATGTTTTTATAATCTCATTATTTATCCCAATAAGATACCAAACACCTCTCTTACACACAATTCCAAGC
>NZ_JAGHFM010000087.1 GCF_017888745.1 Terrisporobacter sp.
CTAACTATTAAAATATTTCGTTATTTTGTTGTAGCAAATTCCTCTTGAAGATATTCATTACTACTTTCATATTCATCACCACTATCCTGACTTTCATCATACATGATACTTATTATTTTTCCACTTATTGTAACAGCAATTAAAGAAAAGAAAATTTGCTTAAAACTTAAATAAGATAGAGATAATATTAATACTATGAAGTCTGTAATCATATAAATATGATTTACTTTAAGAGAAGTTAGTTTTGTTCCTACTAATGCTATAACATCATCTCCTCCAGCTGCTCCTCCAGATCTAACAATTATACCTATACCTACACCTACACCAATACCTGCAAGAATACTTGCAAGAAGCATGTTATTACTTAAGTTTGGAACTATAAATCCGATGCTTTCCCACATCTTATACCATGTTGAAAAAGATAAACTAGCAAAAATAGAAAGTCCCAAAAACTGTTTCCCGAAAAATTTAGAACCAATTGCAAATAAAGATAAATCTATTATTAATGCTGTAATCGACGGAGATATATCGAATATATTCTTTATAAGAAGTAATAGACCCAATACTCCACCTTCAGTAACATTATTTTGATAGTTAAAATTGAAACTTCCAAAAGCTAATATACAACTACCAAACGCTATTAAAGCTAAATTTTTTATATATTTTTTTATCCACATAAAATCCTCCTATACGACTATCTATATAGTATTATAGGCCTTGGTATAATACCAAGGTAAATAGTTTTTTTCTCTAAAAATGTTTTTAAAATTATCTTTTTCTTGTATAAGAAGAGTGTGTCAATAATAAAAAGAATAATTTTAAAATATCTCGATATAAAATAATGTTTAATTATAGAAATTTAAGTAATAACATAATAGAAGACATATTATGATATACTAGTATTAGAAATATAAGTAATTAATGAAGGGAGATGTCTTATGAAGGAATTATTCAATTTATTTCTAGCCTTTGCCAAAGTAGGAGTACTTACATTTGGTGGAGGTTATGCAATGTTGCCTATATTGCAACGAGAAGTGGTAGAAAAAAATAATTGGGCAAGTGATGAAGAGCTTATGGATTATTATGCTATAGGTCAATGTACTCCAGGTGTTATAGCTGTAAATACAGCTACTTTTATAGGTCAAAAAAGAAAGGGTATAATAGGAGGTATAATTACAACTTTAGGTGTAGTATTACCGTCAATGATAATAATTACTATAGTTGCAGCATTTATAAGTAATTTTGCGGATTTACCTATTGTAAAGAATGCTTTTGCAGGAGTAAGAGTTTGTGTATGTGTACTTATATTTAATGCAGTTGTAAAGTTATGGAAAACTTCTGTAGTGGATAAGGCAACGCTTATAATATTTTTAGGTGTATTTATTGGTTCAGTTCTAACTGATTTATCTCCAGTAGTATTTGTAATAATAACAGCCATAGCGGGTATAGTAGTAAAGAATTTGGAGGTAGAAAAATAGTGATTTATATACAATTATTTTATGAGTTTTTTAAAACTGGATTGTTTGCAATAGGTGGAGGTATGGCAACACTTCCTTTTCTTTATGATATGGCGGATAAAACAGGATGGTTTACTGCAGCACAACTTTCAGATATGATAGCTATATCAGAATCTACGCCTGGGCCTATTGGAGTAAATATGGCTACTTATGTAGGATATACAACAGGAGGTATAATTGGTGGTATAATAGCAACTATTGGTCTTATACCACCATCAATTATTGTAATACTTATAGTTGCATTTTTCTTAAAATCATTTAGAGAAAACAAATATGTTGATGCAGCATTTTATGCTCTTCGTCCAGCTTCAACGGGATTAATTGCAGGAGCTGGTTCTACTGTAGTTATGCTTACATTGTTTAAATTAGATTTATTCAAACAAACAGGAAATATTATTAATTTATTTGACTGGAAAGCATTAATTTTAGCAGTAATAATATTTATTTTGACCAATTATGTGAAAGTTACAAAAAAACTTCATCCTGTTGTGTTTATAGCAGGTTCAGCAATAGTAGGTATAGTATTTGGATATGCAGGGGTATAAGGTATATGATATAAGCAATTTTTATCATTACTATATAAAGGATAGATAAATTATGAAAGTAGTCTACATAATATTAAGGTATTAGGCTACTTTTATTTTATATTATATAGAAAAATATATAATTTAATAAGAGCATACGAAAATAATGGGTATACTAAACTTATGAAGTTAAAAGTTACATAAAAGTAGGAGATAAATATGAAATATAAAAAAATGGTAGAGGCTAAGTTTATAGAAAGACCAAATAGATTTGTTGCGTATTGTGATATTGCTGGTCAAATTGAGAAAGTTCATGTTAAAAATACAGGAAAATGTAAGGAATTATTGGTACCAGGATATACAGTTTATTTAGAAGAAAGTGATAATCCAAATAGACAAACTAAATATTCTCTTATAGCAGTAAAAAAGGGAGATAGACTTATAAATATGGATTCCCAAGTAACTAATAAAATGGTTTATGAATCTCTTGAAGATAAATCATTAGTTTTACCTGGATTTGATGAGGAAATAACTTTAATAAAGCCTGAGAAAACTTATGGTAATTCAAGATTTGATGTTTATGTAGAAGGCAAAACAAAAAAGGCTTTTATTGAAGTTAAAGGTTGTACTTTAGAAATAGATGGAGTAATAAAATTTCCAGATGCAAAAACTGAAAGAGGAGTAAAGCATGTCAGAGAATTAATTGAGGCTAGAAAAGATGGATACTTAACATACATAATTTTTGTAATACAAATGGATGATGTATTATATTTTACTCCGAATGTTAAAATGCATAAAGAATTTGGTGATGTTCTAAAAGAAGCTAAAGACAACGGAGTGAATATTTTAGCGTATGATTCTATAGTAGATATAGATAACATAAAATTAAATAAACCAGTAAAGGTTATTTTAGACGATATTAAGAGAGAGTAAAGAGAATTTTCCCAAAAAAATAATATTATAATTGATAAAATTTCCAAACAAAGTTAAGATACTATTGTAAAGTATAATTTTTTTTAAAATAATCGAAAAATACTGACAAAATATTGTATAAATCTGTAAGGATTTGAAAATTTAATGGTATAATGTATAAGTAATATAAATAGGTGAAAGGATGTATTAGAATGACTAAAGAACTATCTATGCAAGAGTTGTTAGATCAACAAGAACAACTACTTAGTACAATACAAGTAGGGGAAATAATAACAGGAACTATAACTAAAGTAAATCATGACGAAGTAACTGTTGGATTATCTGTAGGATTTGATGGAGTAATTTCAGCAAGTGAATTAAATTTAGATAAAAATGCAGAAATAGAAGATGTTTATAAAGTAGGAGATGAAATATCTGCTATCATAATAAAAGTATCTGAAAAAGATGGTACATTAAAATTATCTAAATTAAAATTAGATATGATAAATGATAAAAAGGAAATCGAACAAGCACATGCTGATCATAAAATAATAACTGTAAATGTTGTTAAAACTATACAAAGAGGAGTATTTGCAAGATACAAATCAGTTGAATTATTTATACCGATATCTCAATTAAACACTAAATTTGTAAACGATACTAAAGAATATCAAGATGCTAATTTAGAAGTATATGTAATAGAATTTAACGAAAAATCAGGGAAAATGGTTGCATCTCATAGAGAAGTATTACAAGAGCGTTTAGATCAAGAAAGAAAAGAAAGAAGAGAAAGAATACAAGCTGAAAGAGAAGCAGAAAGACAAAGAGTAAGAGCAGAAAGAAAAGCTGAAAAAGAAAGAGTAGAAGCAGAGAAAAAATCTTTAGTTGATTCTTTAGAAGTTGGACAAAAAAGACATGGTAAAGTAACTAACATAGTAAGTTATGGAGCATTTATCGATTTAGGTGGAGTTGAAGGTTTAGCTCATATAAACAACTTATCTTGGAAAAGAGTAGAATCAGTTGAAGATATGCTTGAAGTTGGTCAAGAAGTTGATGTTTATGTATTAGAAGTAAACAAAGAAACTCAAAGAATAGGATTAGCTTTAAAAGATATAAACAATGATCCATGGGATTTAATAGCTAAAGAAGTAAATGTTGATGATGTAATAACTGGTAAAGTTGTTAGATTAATAGATAGAGGCGCTTTTGTTGAAATAAAAGAAGGTGTAGAAGCATTCCTTCCTATATCTCATTTAAGCGAAAATAGAGTTGCTAACGTGAGCAGTGTAGTTAACCCTGGAGATGAGATAACTGTTAGAGTGTTAACTTTTGATCCTTCACACAAAAGAATGTCTGTATCTATAAAAGATGTAAATAAAGAACCTGAAGAAGATTACAGTGAATTCTTAAATACAGAAGAAGAGTTAGGATCTACTATAGGAGATTTATTAAAAGGAAAGTTAAATAATAGATAATAATTAATGATATAAAAGCCATATTGCAAATGCCCTATGGCTTTTTGAATTATAAAAAATAGAATATAAATTTTTAAGGAGAAAAAATGAAAGCATTAATAGACTTACATACACATGCGATAGATAGTGGACATGCTTATAGTACTGTAAAAGAAAATATAGAGTATGCTGAAATTAATGGCTTAAAATATTATGGATTATCAGATCATGGAGTAGATATGCCTGGAGGACCACATGAATTTTATTTTCATAATATAAAAGTAATTCCAAAAGAAGTTAATGGAGTTAGAGTTTTAAAAGGTATGGAAGCTAATATAATAGATTATGATGGTAACCTTGACATATATGATGGTAATACTACAAAACATTTAGACTATTTAATTGCAAGCCTTCATACTGTATGCTTAGAGCCAGGAACAAAAGAGGAAAATACGAGAGCAACTTTAAATGCAATGGATAAAGATAAAGTAAAAATAATAGGTCATCCAGATGATGGTAGATATCCAATAGATTATGAATCAATAGTAAAAAAAGCTAAAGAAAAAAATATATTATTAGAAGTAAATAACTCATCTTTAAATCCAAATTCATTTAGACCTAATGCTCGTGAAAATTATAAAGAAATGCTTAAATTATGCAAAGATCAAGGGGTTAGAATAATATTTGGTAGTGATGCTCATATATGTTATCAAGTTGGAAAATTCGAAAATGCAGAGAAATTAATAGAAGAAGTAGATTTTCCAAAAGAATTAGTAATAAATTATCATGAAGATGAAATTGTGGAGTTCTTTGGATTAGATAAATAGATATAAAAAACTCATAAAGGTATACAAGATACTTTTATGAGTTTTTATTATTTATATGATCATAATAAATCTTATTTTAATTTTTTATTTGAATAATCTCATTTCCAATAGTAATACTCTTAATATCCTCAACATTAATAATTTGGCTAAAGTTAATGCTATGGTAAGATTTAAAAAATGAAGTAGAGGTACTACCACCTAAAAATAAGTTATTTTTTTCAGCTGATGAAACTAAACCTGTATCATAAGTTGTACCATCTTTCATTGTTATTGAAGATATCACAAAATTATTATAAGAATCACCCAAAAGATTTACAGATATAGATATTGGAGAAACTTCTATACTTGTAATAATTGATTTATAATTATTTTCTTTTACAAAATGATTTACTTTAAACTTTTTAGATAGATTTTTATATTTTAAATCCCAAGATAATTTCCAATTACCTTTTATTAATGTTATAAATTCATTGTCTTTCTCAGAATAATAACCAAAATCTTTGAAGTCTAAAGTTACTCTATCATCATTAAGATTTGATTCAGTATTGTAAGAAACTAAATATCTATATTTATTATCATTAGGGTTATAATCTTCTAATTCTTCCATCCCCCATCCAGCACTACCTCTATTATCTAAATAAATATCATATTCATTGAAAGTAGGATATTTAGGTATTTTAATATTTTTTGGAGTAGTTATATCTACTAAAATATATAACATATGTCTATCACCTAAAGTTTGCGTTACAGTTAAATCTAATCCATTGTTAGATACTGTTTTATTTATATCCTCACCAGCAGCATCAAGGGATATGTCATTTTTATCTATTCCAAAAAAGTTTAAAAAAGAATTATCTAAATTTGATTCAATGTATTCATTTGCCATGGCAACAGTACCAATCATCATAGTTGCGATTAATACAGCTACTATTAATTTTCTTTTACCGAAACTTTTATTTTTGTCAGCAGTAATTTTACTCATAGTCATATTCAAAATTCTTTGCTTCTCATCATTATTTAAAGGTTCTTCATTATCTAGTAAATCATTACTGTTTGATTTATTCAAAATTTCGTGTATTTTACTCATATATAATTCCTCCTTCAATAAGGGATTTTTTTAATTTTTCTTTTCCTCTATAAAGACAATTTTCAACTTTCTTAGGTGTTAAGTCCAATCTTTTGGAAATATCTTTGATTTTCTCAAAATAAAAATATCTTAGGATGAAAATCGATTTATCTGGTTCTTCCATATTATTAATAGTCTTACGAATAAGACTATTATTTATTTTTTTAGTATAATAATCTTCCATATTTATTGAGAGTCCAAGAGAGTCTTCTTCTAGAGGAAGAATTAAATTATTATTTTTAAGTTGTCTCCTCTTATCAAGAGATGTATTTCTTGCAATAGCATAAATATAACTTTTTAAGTTAGTACCTTTCTCTTTTTTGAATTTATCTACATTTTTCCAAAGTTTAAGGAAAGTATCAGAAATAGCTTCTTCAATATCTTCACTACTACAATCATAAAGTATGTTTTTACATATAGTTTTAACAGAACCACCATAAGTATCAAGTGCTAAGCTAATACCTTCCTCTGGAGATTTTTTTAAAAGGGACAGGATTTTTTTATCTTTAAATTTATTCATTAGTTAGTGCTCCTTTAAATTAAATCCTTTTCATTAATCATTACGTATAAAAATTAATTATCACTCAAAATTTTAATATATTTTTTTAGTGTAAGTTATATTTAAAAAATATAATTTCAAATATAACTTACACTAAAAAAGCCTTCATATGTATTACATATGAAGACTTTATATATAATTAATAACAAATAGTAATTTTAAGAATTTTGAGAAGTGAAAGCTTCTTTATTTCTTGAAACAAATCCAGATTTAAGGTACTCTTTATTTTTCATAACAAATTTAATAAAAAAGAACATACCTATCAAAAATGATATAGAACCCACAATTAAAAAACTAACTGCATCACTTTCTATGAAGGGAGTACTCTCAACAGTTACAGTAGGATCAGAAAATAATTCTGGTAAAAAAGATAATAAATTATTCAAGAAATGAACTGTTATAGGAATCAATATATTTTTA
>NZ_JAGHFM010000010.1 GCF_017888745.1 Terrisporobacter sp.
AAGAAAAAAATATTAAGTTTGCTATAGCTAGTGGTAGGCAGTATTATAATTTGTTAAAAAATTTTGATGATATAAAAGATGATCTTTTTTATATAGCTGATAATGGTTCAAATATTTATTATAAAGGAGAGCCAATTTATATAGAAACAATTGATAAAGAAGAAGTAATAAAAATATTAAAAGATATACGTGGTGTAAAGGACATGTATCCTGTAATCTCTGGTGTGGAATCAGCTTATATAGAAAATAAAAACCATATATTTATAGAAGAAGTAAAAAGATATTATGAAAAATTAGAAATAGTAGACGATTTATTAGATGTGATAGAAAGAGAGAAAATATGTAAATTTGCAGTATATGATATGATAGATTCTGAAAAATATGCTTATAATATATTAAAAAAGTATGATGATAAATTATTAGTATGCATTTCGGGCAAGCATTGGTTAGATATTATGAGTCCGAAAGTTAATAAAGGGGAGGCTATAAAAATACTTCAAGAGAAGTATGGTATATCTTATGATGAAACTATGGCTTTTGGAGATTATTTAAATGATTATGAAATGATGCAAAGTTGTAAATATAGCTATGCAATGGACAATGCACATCCTAAGCTTAAAGAAATATGTAACTATAGAGCAAAATCAAATGATGAAGATGGAGTTGTGGATGCTATAAAAAGACATTTTCAACTATAAAAAGTTATAATTAGATGATAGTTTTAATAATAACTAAATAAATAATTTTAGGAAGGCTATAAGATATTCATCTTATGGTCTTTTAATATGTTAAGAAATATGTAAAATATTGACAAAGCAATTAAATTTAATTATATTAGTAAATACTAATATACTTAAATTTAATATGGTTATAATTTATTAATAAGACAATAGAGAGGAAGCTAAAATATTGGAAGAAAGAGCAAAAAATCTTGCAAGGAAGTTGAAAGTTTTGGCAAATGAAAATAGATTATTAATTCTATACTATTTACTAGAAAAGCCTATGACTGTTGGAGAATTAAATAAAAAATTAAATAATATAAGTCAGTCAGGCTTATCTCAACATTTGTCCATACTAAGAGCACATGATTTATTAGATTGTAGGAAGGTGGGTTTAAATATAACTTACTTTGTAAAGGACAAGAGAATAGAAGATATACTATATGTATTGAAGGGAAATTAGAATATATTTAACTAACTATATACAACTTAAAATATACGACTAAAAATTAAAAATATGACGGATAGGTGATGAAGATGATTACAACAGAAAAGATACTATTTCTATTATTACAAGCCTTTTCTAGTGGTGTAGCCGGTTATATTACTAATAAATATGCAGTTAATATGATTTTTAAGGAATACACACCTCTAAAAATAGGTGGAGCAGTTAAGAAAAATAAGGAAAAATTTATTGATGAAATAAGCGATTTAGTAGAAAGAGATATCATTAACTCTTCTACTTTAAAAAATAGTATTTTAAATGAAAAATTTAAAGAAGCTATTAGTGAAACAGGGAGAGATTTATTTGAAGAATCTTTATATGAAATAATAAAAGATAAAACAATAGAGAGTATACCTGGATTCAATGAGACTATAATAAACGGAGAAACATTATTAAGAGAAAATTTAAAGGATGTGATACCTAATATAATAAATAATATTAGTGAATATTTGAAGCTAGAAGATTTATTAAATGAAAAACAAATTTCTAAAATTGTAGATTATATTTATGATGAAGTAATAGATAATATAAATTCTAATGAAGAATTTATGCATCTAGTTACTGATTTATACAATGAACAATCCGACGCAAGCCTAAGTCAATTTATTTCAAAAGAAACATCAGAGAAGTTAACTAGAATTATAAGTTGTGAAATAATTAATGCTATAGATGAAACCTTAGATAGTAAAAAAGAAATAAAGGCTTTAGTTGATAAAGTATTATCTTTAATTGATATTAAATCTATATTAAAAAATCTTCAAAAAAATATGGAGGCAAAATCTATAGAAGAAATATTAAGTGAAGAAGAAGCAGATAAATTAAGTTATTTAATATATAGCAATATAAATGAACTGGTAAAATCAGAACAAGGTAAAGAAAAAATAAAATCTATAGTAGAAGAGGTATTTATATCAGCTAAAAGTATTGATTTGACTCTGTTTGAAATTTTACCTATACATTTTTCAAGAATTTCAAGTGAGTATATAGCACAACTAATTGAAAAGTTAATACCATACTTCACATCTTGGATACAAGATAATAAAGAATCTATTGAACAAATGATTGATGATTCTATACTTGAGACTGTTGATAATATTGAAGATGAATTAAGAAAATCAATGATTTCAAAGGTTAAGGATAGTATGCTTAATGATTTTTCTTCTAGAAATGAATTAGTAAATAAAATAATAGATTTCATTAATAATTATAATGTTAATGAAGAAACATCATATAATCTTTATTCTAGAATTGTTAAATTTTTAGAAGAAACTAAAATAAAAGACTTAATAATTATTTTAGAAAACAATAATTTAATTAACAAAGAAAAAGTAACTGAGATAATCATAAATAAATGGGAAGATAATGGTATAGAATTATCGAAAATTTTATTAAGAAGAGAATCTTCAAAAACTATAAATAAATTAATAGATCAAGATTTAAATGGATTGCTTAACAAAAATATTAAACCTAAAATTTATGAATCGATACTAAATAATAAAGATAAAATAATATCTCATCTAGATGATATAATATTTAATATGGTTCATGATAAGATTGATTCCATGTTAAATAGAAAAGTAAGTGAATTATTTGATGAGTCTCAAGTATCGAAATTTTCAAGGATATTACCTGATAAAATATGCAAATTTTTAGATAGCAAAAGAGATGATTATAAGAATCATATTAGAAATAATTTAAATAATTATATTAAAAATATAAAAATAGAAGATTTATTAAGTAATTATGAAGAAGAATCATATAATCCTTTAATTGATAAAACTATTGGATTAGGAATAGAATATATAAATCAATATAAATCTTCTAAAATTAGTATGGTTTTAGATGAGATAAATAAAAAAGAAGATATCAGTAAAAATTTAACTGAAAAAGTATATAATTCAACGGTTGAAAATATTCCTTATATAGTAGATGGAAGAATTAAAAAGTTAATTTATGAAAATTTAATTATACTAGATGAAGAAGAAATTTGTGACATAGCTCAAAGTTTTATGGGTAAACAATTAAAGCCTTTATCTATGTTTGGAGCATTTTTAGGTATTATTGTTGGGGTAATATTCGGTATTGCAATGCAAAATATTAATGGGGCATATGGGTTTTATAATAATTTACAAAATACTTTAATTGCTTGTGCTATTATGGCGGGGATAGGAATTATGACAAATATAATTGCTCTGTGGATGGTATTTTGTCCTTATGAAAAAAATAAATTTATATCTAAAATACCTGTATTTAGAATATTCTCTATAGGATATATACCAGCTCATAAAAATAAATTTGCATCAGGAATGGCATACTTCATAGAAAATGAGTTGCTAAGTGGTCATAGAATAGTTGAACTATTTAGTTACAATAAGAAAAAATATAAAGATGATATTTTAGGTAAAATTATAAATAGCAATTATAAAAATATTTTAGATTTTATGATTACTAAAAAGGAAAAAATATATAATCTTTCTTATAAGTTTATATTAAAATTATGTAGAAAAAATCGTGATTCAATTTCAAAGTTAGCTTGCGATAATGCTTTAAATATCAAGTGTAATAAGTTCATATCAGAAGATTTTATTAATAAGAAGGCTACAGAGCTTTTAAATAGTCTCTATAAATTTGAAGATAAAGTAATAAATTATTATGAGAAAAAATTAAAGATTAATAAATCTATGGGAGAAATATTACCTGATGAATTAATAAAAGTAATTAATGAAAAAATTGATGATGACGTAAAGAATTATATTCAGGATAAAGTAGAAACATCTTCTATAGAGGAGTTAGTTAAAAACATAATATTAAAAAATGAAGAAATATATGATACTTTAATGGATAAAAACATTAAGGATATAATTAGTGAAAAATCATTATTAAATATAAAAAATAATATGAAAACAGAGAAATTTATCAATATAATGCTTATTCAATTAAAAGATCAGTTAAATAATGGAATACAACAGTATTTAAGTGATGAACTTAATGAAGATAAAAGATTTGATGAATTATTTGATGGAAAAATAAAAAATAAATTAGATACAGAAATTTATAATATTACAGAGATGTGTATTGATAAATTAATTACATTTATTAAGAATAATAATGATGAGATTTCATCTATGGTGATTAAAGTAGTAAGAAGAAATCTTAATTTCTTTGTCAAGATGGCATATGACTTTGCTGATGGAGATACATTAGTAAAAGATGTGGTTAATAATATTGTAGGTACTAAGATAGAAACTCTAATAAATGAAGATAAAGATAAGATTTCAGTTATATTATATAATTTCTTAGAAAGAGAAGTATATCCAAGTAAAATAAAGGATTTAGGTGTGAAACCTAAAGAAATAAATACAAGTTTGTTATTAGATAGAATTGTATTTGAATTAAAACAAGATGAAGAGTTCAAAACATATGTATACGATAGTTTAGATTTAGTTATTAATAAGGTGTTTGAAATTAAAACAAAGGATGTTGCTATTATATTAAATATAGAAAATATCCATAAACTTTATGATAAATGTAAAGATATATTAAATTTAGCTGCAAATGATATAGTAGTTAATATAAAAGAAAATAAAGTAGAAGTTAATGAGCTTTTATTACAATTAATAAATGATAAAATTATGAAACATTTCTACTCAATTAGTTTAGTTGAAATATCTTGGGAGTTAAATAGAAAAGATATAAATCACATAGTAGATAATATATTCAAGGTTATAGAAACTAGTAGAGTAATAAATGAATATGTTTCTATATTATGTGATGAATTATATCAAACATCTATAAAGGATATTGAAGTTGGTAAATTATTAAGTAGTGGACAATTAATGGAAGATATAAATTGTAATTTATACAATTTATTAAATAATAAAGATTTAAATAAAAAGAATAAATTAATAATAAAAGATATATTAGATACTTTTATGGAAGATAATATTAAATTTGTACCAGATGAAACAAAAGAATATTTATTAGGTTTAGGGGTAGAAGGTGTTTTAAATAGTGTTGAAAAAAATATAAACCCTCTTCTTAAGTCTCTTGATATTGAGAAAATAACTATAGAAGAAGTAGAAAAAATGCATCCAAGAGAAATTCACTTACTATTTAAATCATTTGCAGGTGACTTCTTTATTAAACTATATATATATGGAGCTTTTGGGTTTATATTTGGTGTGAATGTTTATTTATCAATAATTCTTGCGCTATCAGATATTGCATATACTAAAAAGATAGAAAAAAGATTAGCTACTTCTCAAAGTAATCTATTTAAAAAATAAATAATGAAAATAAAAAAGTTTATAGAAAAATTTCTATAGGCTTTTTTATTTTCGAAGAAATTATACTTTATATGATTTTAGGATAAATATGACTATTAATTTTAGTAGTGTTGTAATCTATTAACTATATAAATTAAGTAAGTTTTTTATAAAA
>NZ_JAGHFM010000088.1 GCF_017888745.1 Terrisporobacter sp.
GAGTAGTCAAAGTATATTATACTTGACTACTCTTTTTTATAAAATCAAAAAATTAGATTGTAGGTGATAACTTGGATTTATTGAAAATATCAAATTACATAGATGATTTTTTTGAAAAAAGAAATGGTGAATTAAAATTCTCTCGAAAATTAGTTAATAAAGAATATGCTAAAAAAATAGGTATTGCTTTATTAATTATAGTAACAATAATAATCAATCTCTTAGGAGAAGTTTTGTCAAATTTAGGTTTTGGTCAAAAGCCAAATTTGGTATTAGGTATTTTTATACCAAAGTTAACATTTTTACCAATATATATAATAGCATATGCCTTTATAGGCTATGTATATATAAGGATAATATTAAATATTAAAGCATCGTTTAAAGAAATTGATGAAGGTCAAAAAGGGACATCAAGATTTGCCACTAGAAAGGAAATTGAAAGTCAATATAAGGCTGTACCAATTGCTGATAAGTTGTATGAGGGTAATGGTGGAATACCAATAGCAAAGGGCAAAAAAATATATCAAAACTCTAAAGGTGAAAATGTAGAAGAAGAAGTAATGTTCATAGATGATAGTTCAGTAAACAATTTAATCATTGGAACAACTAGAAGTGGTAAAGGAGAAACATATGTAGTTCCAACAATAGATATTTATTCTAGGGCAGATAAAAAACCTTCTTTAATAATTAATGATCCAAAAGGAGAGTTAATGGCAATGTGTCAAGGAATACTTGAAAATAGAGGTTATGATGTATATATGCTTAATTTACTTCAACCAATTAATTCAATGAGTTATAACCCTTTAGAATTAATAAAACAAGCATATAAAAGAGGTGATTATAGTGAGGCTCAACTATTATGTAAAACACTAACTCATTCACTTTATTTTAAGCCAAATGTAAAAGATCCATTTTGGCAAAATTCAGCAATGTCTTTAGTTAATGCTTTAATATTAGCAGTTTGTGATGAATGTATTTCAAGAGGTGAAGAAGAAAAGATAACAATGTATACTGTTGCAAATATGCTATCTGAACTTGGAGGAAGTAATATTCCTAATAAAAATGGAGAAGGTGAAGTAAACCAATTAGATGAATACTTTAAATCTCTTCCTTCTAACTCTGTAGCAAAAAGTCAATATGCAACAAGTTCATTTGCAGGAGGTTCAGCAAGAGGAAATATTTTTTCCGTAGCAATGAGTGAGCTACAAACATATACTCTTGAAGAAACTGGGAAATTAACTTCTAAAAATTCTTTGAACTTTGAAGAAATAGGATTTTTTAGCACTTTTAAATGTAAAGTAACTGTAAAAGATAAATTGGAAGATGAAGATATAAACAATATTTATAGAATTGAAAATATAGATATGAGTAAGGAGAATAAGAATGTAGTATTTGGAATAAGAGATATTTCAATAGAAAGAGAAAATAACAATAGTATTAATTATACTGAAAATAAAATAAACAATTATAGAGTGCAAAATACATTAAGTAGTGAAAGAGAAGAAACTAAAGATTATGAAGATAACTTGTATTATCAAAAAATGGAAGAAAAGAAGAAGTTAAAAAGTATTATAGAAATACGAAGAAAAGAGTTAAAAGAGCTTTTACTACAGAATGTAAGAGCATTTAATGTAGAGGGAAAAGAAGTAACTTCTAAAATAACTATTGATATGTCAGAAGTTAATTTTACTGAAAATGGAGATTACGAAGTTGAATATAAGATACCATTAGATAGACCTAAAGCAATATTTATGGTTACACCAGATTATGATAAAAGTAATCATGTATTATCAAGTATATTTGTTAGACAGATATATTATGTATTAGCTAAAAAATCATCATTAAATGATACAAGTAAGTGTGATAGAGAAGTAATATTCCTACTAGATGAATTTGGAAATATGCCTCCAATAGAAGGATTTGCAAATATTATAACAGTTTGTCTAGGTCGTGGAATTAGATTTAATATGATAATTCAAGCATACTCCCAATTAAAAAATTTGTATGGGGAAGATGCCTCAACTATAGAAGGTAACTGTGGTAATCAAATTTATATAATGACAAATGATAATGATACGGCTGAAAAGTTTTCAAAGTTGCTTGGGGAACAAACAATAATAACAAATTCAAGAAGTGGTGAAGTTTTTTCATTAAATAAAAGTCAAACTGAAAGTTTAGATGCTAGAAGATTATTAAAAGCAGATGAATTAACTAAATTAAAAGAAGGTGAAACTGCAATTGTAAGAGTTATCAAAAGGAGGGATAATAAAAATGAAAAAATAATTTCATATCCTATATTAAATTGTGGCGAACATGCAATGAAATATAGATATGAGTATTTGTATGATTTATTTGATAATAAAGAAAATGTATTTAAAAATGTAAAAGTAAAGTCATTACATAAAGATGTAAAATTAGATGATTTAATAATAGATTTTTCTAAAACTAATAAAGAAGTTAAACAAGAAATGTTGAAGAAATATGATGAAGAGATTAGAGAAATAAATAATGAAAAATTGAATAGAAATTGTGATATTGAAACTAATACATATAATGATAGAACAAGCAATAATGTATTAGATTCAAAGATTTTAAAAGCAGAGGCAAAAAATAAATTCTGTATTAACAATAATAAAAGATTAATGGAAAAAGAAAAAAATCATATTAAAAGTTTAAATACAAAAGAAGAATTAATTGAGTATTTAGAAGATATAAACAAACATGATTTATTATCAAGTATTGATTTATATTTTAACTAAAAATATAAATTAATCTAAGTAAGTAAATAGACTAATTGTTTATTTACTTTTTTATTTTACAAAAGAAAGGAAAGATACAATGATAGAAAGCACTTTATCAGAGTATAGTAAATTTTTTACTATAGCTGGAGTTATAGAAGATATGATTAGATGGATTCTATTTAAAATTGTATGTCTTTTGACGTATATATCAGATGCTTTAGAGGGCATAATGGATAAAATCTACTCTTTAAATCATTTCTTTGAAAATAAACAAGTAGAAGCAATATATAATAGCTTTAAGCCAGTTTTTTGGATAATTTTAACCCTAGCTATTGTATATATTGCATACAAAATGGTTATAGATAGAGAATTTAAAGGAGAAAGAATATTTCAAAATTTTATACTATCAAGTATGGTTATACTAGCACTACCAATGTTTATGACATCATTAGAAAAAATAACTACTGGAAGTATAAATGTTTTAAATGAAACAAAAATACAACAAAGTACAACAACTGCAAGATCAATTATAAAAGACGGTTTATCTGATTTATCATATTTGGAAAGTCAAAATTTTAAATTAAATGGATATGGAAATAATAATAAAGTTTCTACTAATAATATAAATTCAGACAATATATTGAAAATAGATATAAATTCAACTATGAGTAGTGGTAGTTTTCTTAATCCAACACATGAGATATATAGTAAAAAATTAGTATTAGATGAAAATGGTAATGAAAAAGTTGTTAAACTAGAAAAGAAATTTTTTAATTTAATACAAGAAGAATACTATAGATTTAATATAGATTACTTGATAGTAATAGTTTCATTGTTATGTTTAGTATTAACATTTATATTAACATCTATAAAAATAGCAAGAATAATAGTTGAGTTAGCCTTTAAAAAGATTTTTGCAATGACTTTAGCCTTTGGTGATATAGCATCAGGACAAAAATTAAAAGCTGTGTTAAAAGATATACTGTCATCATTTGCAATAATATTTACAACGGCATTACTTCTAAAGATATACACAATAGGTACTTCATGGGTGGGTACTCTTAATGCTAATGAGATAGTAAAAATAATATTTATGATAGCACTATCACTTATGGTCATAGATGCTCCAAACATAATTGAAAGAATATTAGGTATAGATGCAGGAATAAAAAGTGGTTGGTCGTTATTGGCAGGAGCCTATGCAGGTGCAAAAACTATGGGTGAAATGGCAAAATCTATAGGTGGAATGGCTAGTGCGACAAACAAAGCTATGAAAAATGCTACAGGTACTTTAGTAGGTGCTGGGGCAAGTGCTAAAGGAATGTATGACGGATTTAAAGGAAAAACTTTAGAAGAAGAAATGAATAGTAGTAATTCAAATTCTAGTGTAAATAGTAAAGGAAAATATTTTGATTCAGCAGACGGAAGTGTTTCAAATGACTTGGCTCATAATGATTCAAAAGATAGTCTATCAGAGCAAAGAGAAAATGAAAACTCAAGTGCTGAAAATGTAAATGATAATATATCAAGTGGTTATGGAGAATATAATTCATTATCAAGTGATATGAACTCAAGTAATGGATTTGATACAAGTTCAAGTAGTGATATAGAGAATGGGACACTAGAAAGTGATATGAACTCAA
>NZ_JAGHFM010000089.1 GCF_017888745.1 Terrisporobacter sp.
ATATTAGATACTTTTATGGAAGATAATATTAAATTTGTACCAGATGAAACAAAAGAATATTTATTAGATTTAGGGGTAGAAGGTGTTTTAAATAGTGTTGAAAAAAATATAAACCCTCTTTTTAAGTCTCTTGATATTGAGAAAATAACTATAGAAGAAGTAGAAAAAATGCATCCAAGAGAAATTCATTTACTATTTAAATCATTTGCAGGTGACTTCTTTATTAAACTTTATATATATGGAGCTTTTGGTTTTATATTTGGCGTGAATGTTTATTTATCAATAATTCTTGCACTATCAGATATTGCATATACTAAAAAGATAGAAAAAAGATTATCTACTTCTCAAAGTAATCTATTTAAAAAATAAATAATTGAAATAAAAAAGTTTATAGAAAAATCTCTATAGACTTTTTTATTTTAGAAGAAATTATATTTTATATGATTTTAGGATAAATATGATTATTAATTTTAGTATTGTTGTAATCTATTAACTATATAAATTAAGTAAGTTTTTTATAAAAAAATGGATAAAATTTATAAAATTCCTAAATATAATAATGAATTAGATTTAGGAGGGACTTTAATGAAGGAAATAAAAAATTTTATAAAACCAATTCTATTTTTGACAATGGGAATATTTCTATTATCATTAATACAAAATGTTAATTTATCATCTGTGATGACGAAAATACAAGCAAATATTTATGAAGGACTAAAGGTAGTTAAGATAACAGAAGAAAAATCAGAAATTAAGGATGAGAATTTTACAATCAGATTCAAAGTACCAAGTATTCATTATGAAAAAGATAAACAAGTTGAAAAAACAATTAATAATTATATAAAAAAGAATATAAAAGAATATATAAATATTCAAAGACAAGTGAATAAGATGAATACATATGAAGAACCACATACTTTAAACATAACTTATAGTGTTGTTTTTGAAGATGAAAATATGATAAACATAATAATAGAAAAGGATACTACATGGGGAACAAAGGATTATAAATATGAAAAAGATAGTTATGTTTTTAATCTTAAGAATGGAGAAAGAATATACTTAGATGAGTTATTAAAAGATAATGAAGATTACAGTAGAATAATAACAGAGACTATACAAAAGAGATTAAATGAGAAACATCCTCTATATTATAATTTAAATATTGATAGAAATACTAATTATTATATTCAAGATAGATATATAAACATATACTATAATCCATACAAGCAGAGTGAGAATAATTTAGCTTATGAATTTAAAATTCCTTTTGATATTTTTAAGAGTAATATAGAACCATCAAGTAACTTTTTTTTTTAACTGATATTAGCAGTGAAAAGGTAAATAAAACGAATAAGTATCTAAAAAGTACATTAGAGATACCTATAATAAACAGTAGCAATAGTGAAATATCAAATAAAGTAAATAAAAAAATTAAAGATGATATTATGAATTTTTATGAAAAATCATTGAAAGAAGCAGAGGATTTTTTAGATGATTTTCAGTTAGAAGAGAGTAATTTTATTGCAGACGCATCTTATGAAATTAAGAAAAATTCTACAGATGTAGTAAGTTTAATTATTAAATATTATAAATATAGTGGAGGAGCTCATGGGTATTATGAGTATGTACCTTATAATATTGATATGAGAAGTGGAGAATTTTTAGAAATAAGTGATTTATTTAAAGAGGATGTAGATTATAAAATAATTATTAATAAGGAAATTAATAATCAGATTAAATTGTTAGGCAATAAAGAAGAGAATATTGAAAAAATATATGATTTTTATAGTATAAAAGATAATCAAAAATTTTATTTACAAGATAAAAGCATAGTGATTTTTTTTGACTTATACGAAATTGCACCATATGCAGCAGGAATACCAGAATTTCCTGTTGAGGTAGAAAACATAAAAGATAGCTTACAAAATAAATATATAGATTTATTAAAATAAAAAATTCGCTTCGCTTAAGCCACTGCGTGGGCGCTCCACTTCATGTCGCCAACGGCTTTGCCCGTTGCTCAAAATTTATTTTTTACAACTTCTCAAACACATTGATAATGCTTTAACCTAGGAGTTTTTCACAATTGCAAACTCAATATAATTTCCTTGTATGTAAAAAATACTATCAGATTTTTTTCTGATAGTATTTTTATATTATATTGTAGGATTTAAAGATGCTATTTTGGTTGTTGCAACATAAACCCTTGATATTTCATACCAAGTTTTAAAATCCACTACGCCAGTTTGAGGTAGACCGAAAATTTGTTGGAATGTTCTAACTGCATTAGCTGTTTGTTCACCATAAACACCATCTTCAGCTACTTTTGGTATTGCTGGATATGAATTAGATATGGCATTTAATTGATTTTGGATAGTTCTTACATAGTTATTATTAGATCCGACTTGTAGGGTAAATCCTGGGAATGATACAGGAACACCACTTACAATATTAGCTTGAGCGAAAGTTATATTATCACCATAGAAATATCTTAATATTCCTTCATAGTCATAACCTTGATCTCCTAAATCTTTACTTCCCCATTGAGTCATTTGATCTGGACATTGAGATTTCTTACCATCACAATACTGAGCAAGTAATGGCTGTCTAGCAGTAGGAGGTCTTCTAATAAAAGTATTAAAAATATCATCTACGACTACACTAATATTTTCAAAGATATTTCTATTGTGAGTATATTTATGATCGTAAGCTGTTGAGGAAGTAATTGTAAAGTTAAGTCCTTTATTTCTATACCATTCAGTAAAAACTCTATTTAATGTAAATGATATTATTGCAATAACATTTGCATATATAGTTTGCTCTGGCCAAGTGGAGTAAATTTCAGAAGATGCAACATTTTTTATATATTCTTTAAAAGGAACCCAATAATTCTGTGCACTTGTATTTTCAGGCAAGCCATCATGAACAACTATAAACTCTGGAACAACAGGTTCATCTAAAACAACAAAGCCTGTAGGAGGAGGTATTGGTTTTAAACTACTTTCTGGAATCTTTGGCGGAAAGTTTCCCCAAAGTGTATGTGCAGATATATCGTATATAATTTCAGTTTGTCTTTTTCTAGAATTTCTTTTTCTATTTAATGGAGTCATAGGAACACCTTGTATTGCAGTTTCAGATGGCAATATTTGAGAACCGTTTATTACCACTGTATCATAACCTTCAGAGACAACTTCTACAATATATTCACTGTAAGGTTTCACATCAGAGGGTTCTAAAGAATAGATAATATCTGGTGCCTCTAGAGTTAAAGTTCGAACTTGACCAGACTCATTAGTTTGCAAATTACTATAAACGATACCGGTATTATTATATTCTTCATCTAAGCCATAGATATTTACAGTAGCATCTTGAATAGGTCTATTTGTTGAAGAATCTATAACAC
>NZ_JAGHFM010000090.1 GCF_017888745.1 Terrisporobacter sp.
AAAACTTTTCCTCAATAATATAATACCACAACTTGTCAATAATTTTCTTATGTATACAAAAGATTAACATTTAATTTAATTACATCAGAGTTTAGCATTTTTATATATTTTTATATTCTAATTTAAAATACCTAATTTTCTAATACTATGTATATTTATTTAAAACTCCCAAAATTTCATTTGTATTAATATTTTTATACAAAAAGGCTAACTTAAATGTTAACATAATTTAGAATATCGAAAGATAGTATTTTTATGATGTATAAATTTAATAAAAATGTGTTTTTAATTCAATTATCCTAAAAATATTCCATGTATAAACCAGAAAAAAGAATGTCTCTTTTCATGATAAAAAAATCATTTTGAGACACCCTATTCTTATTATATCTTCCTATTTTAGGTATTAGTTAAATTATCTACTACTAAACTTACAAATTTATAATACTATATTTTTTACTTTATAAACTTTTTCTAAACAATTTGTCTTTATATATTTGTATACTTGCTATCATTAATCTTAAAATTATTCCAATATATATAGTAATTACTAAATACAAATTTAACACAATCTGATTAATTAATAAGATTATTACAACTATAATTATAGTATATTTTATTTGTGATTTGTCTTCCCACATATCTTTCATTGCATATATTAAATCACTTGGTTTTGAATCTATAGATATAAACATACTTAAAAATACTGATAATACTAACCATGATATTTCTTTATCTCTAATAATTAAAATTAAAACTACTAAACTTATAACCTAACTAAATGCCATAGTATTTTTATTTATTATTAAATCTGACTGTTCATATTTATATTTTAATTTTATTTTATTTAAATATAATTTAGTTAAATAATTTATTCCTAATCCTAATACAAAAACAGTTACTATTAATAATATTCCTCTACTATCATACTTTTTTATAAATTCATGATATATAATAAAAGTTATTACTATAATAAAAGATTGCAAAATTAATATTAATATATTTATAGTATTTTTTTTTAATATTTCTACTAGCCATCTAAATTTGTCTATATTTACACCTATAAAATGTGCAATATTACATATTAAAATAAATAATATTGCTATAACAATACTCATTCCTATAATTAAAGATAACAATTTTTCTCCTTTTCAAATTTATCTATTAATGTTTTTTCAAATAAAAACTACTAAGCCATAAACTTAGTAGTTCCTTATCCTCACTTTCGAGGGTTTGAATGGTGGAGATGATTCACTGCAATCATACCCACAATTTAATTATTTTATACTGAAATATGTATCTATAGATTTTTCAATTTCTTGTTTTACATTATGATATACTTGATCTTTATCATCCCATGTATTTATAGGCTTACCATCTTTAGGTACTGCTAATAATTTTTTTAATGGAGAATTTAGCCAATCACAAGTTCTTAGTATTATAGGTATAACTAAGGTTTCTCCGCTATCATGTTTTTCTAATGCTCTTTTCATCTCTTTTTCATAGCAATAATTAGATACTAAAAAATCAGGACTTAGTAATAACACTATAACATCAGAGCTTTCTAGCTTTTGCTGTATCTCAGAATCTAATTCTTGTCCTGCCATCATACATCTATCATTCCATGATTCTATCTTATCATTCCTTTTTAACATTATTAAATGTTTATCTAACTCTTCCTTCATACTTTCATCTTCATGAGAATATGATAAAAATACTTTTATTTTTATATCTCCGTTTACATTTATCATGGAGTGCCCCCTTATTTTACTTATATCGATTATATTATCACTATCTTCTTTAAATTGAGATAAAATTTTTAATTCATCTATAATTTCATATTTTCTATTTAATTTATATACTATACTTGAATGTCTCTTCATTTTTTTTATATTAAATATATTTTCACATTCAGTACATTCAAATTCTTCACCATATAAACTCAAATCTATACTACATTCTTCTCTACAGTTTGGACATTGTGTAACAATCTTTTCTATAAATAGTCCTTTATTTGCAAGGAATTTAAAATATTCATTTGCTTCATAATCCTCTATATCTGCATATCTGGAAAATTTTTCATAGTCAAGATTATTTCTTTCTCTGTCTGACATATTATCTAGCCACTTGGCTAGCTTTTGGTACAGCCATTGATTCATATTCTTTATACTTTCTATATCCATATTTAAAATCCTCTTCATCAAAATTCTTATAAAAATGCATGAATAAATACTGTCCGCTAGTTGTATTATATTTAACCCTTAAATCCTCATCTTCTAATATCCAAATAACATTCATTTCTGAAATTTTATTTGAATTTTCAATAGTATCCCTTAAAGCCATATATGTTTCTGATGTATATATAGATGCCTTAAAATTTTCACCTTTAACTTTTGCACTAACATTTGTTCCGTCATTAAACCTAAGATATGTAACTATTCCCTGAATATTTTCTCTATCATCTATTTTAAAATCTCTACGACTTAATATATCTGTAATTTGTAATTGATCAAAATATTTTTTAAATATGATTTAATATCAAATAAATTGTTTATTTTTATCTTAGTATCAATATTATCAATATTAACTTTAGACTTTGCATCTATTGCAAATTTATCTATCAAGTCATCTAATCCTTCACTTCTATTTGAAATAACCTTCTCATAAACTTGAGAATATAAACTTTCAGACATATTGTACAATGCTTTTTTATGTATTGAGTTATATGAATTTATTTGTATATCAAACATATCTATAACTTTATCTGTATATTTTGCATACAGTTCTACTGGTTTATTCATATCATCAATTATATTTGTTTTTGGAGCAACTTTACATATCATAATTTTTTTTAAAAGATCTATTTCTATAGGTATATAACTATACTCTTCTATCCTATTTCCTTTATTATTTAATTTAGCTATTTTGCAGGAAAAAATCATTCTTATATTAGAAACTTCATCATTCTGAACATTTTTTTTTAATTTATATGCAATTAATTCACTCTTACAGTTATCTTTTAATTCACTCTCTGCAATTTCACAAAACACATTTTCTTTGTCATAAGTATTTTTAATTATTCTATTTAGCTTATTTTCTGATAATATATCTATATTAAAGCTATAAATATTATATACATATACATCTTTTTGCTGACCATAAAAAATTTCTTTAAATAAATATCTATTAAGATTTTCTTTTGTTAATCGATTTTCATTAATTAGCTTTGATATATATTCATTTATATTCGATCCCGCTTTATAATCTTCCTCATTTAATCCCCTTATAAATTTATCTAATGACTTCTTAGTAATATTATTTGTTATTAATTCTGATAATGCGTAAGTAATTCCAATCCCCTCCTAGAAATGTTTATACTATCTTATATTATACTATATATTTTATAATTTAAACCTCACTTATTTACATATAATTCCATAACAACCTTATTTTTATAATAAAAAACTACTAAGCTATAAACTTAGTAGTTCCTTATCCTCATTTTCGAGGGTTTGAATGGTGGAGATGAGGGGATACTCTAACATATATTTTTTTGTGATTTCAATCTTTTTATTTTTCTTTATCTTCTAGTATATTACTTACTTATAGCAATTGTATTTTTTATTTA
>NZ_JAGHFM010000091.1 GCF_017888745.1 Terrisporobacter sp.
AAATACTAATTTCTTTCCCCTCAGTTATACTTTGGGGTCAGCCTATACAATAATGGTAACACACTTTCTTTATATTTTGTATAATTTTTAGTTTTCTAATTATTAATAAAATCTAGAATAGATTTATTTACTTTGTTTATTTATTCAGCAAATAAACCATGGCCACTTTCACATAAAGGTACTAATATTGAATTTTGTATTTCATCATTCATATATTGTTCAAACTCAAAAGGACATACCTTATCATGAGTACCATGTAGTATTAGTGTTGGAATTTTTATATTATCTAAATCATTAAATAATTCATAAAATCCACCTTAATATATTTTCCTCATATAATATATTAAGGGGGATTTTATTTTATTATTAAATATCAGTATATATTATTACAAAACATATAAATAATATAGTACTTAAAATAATTACAAAATAATATTAATGCCTTCTATAATGTATTTTCCTAAGTTGTAATCACACTTGCTCAAGTAATTAATATACTCTTTGACCTTTAACCATTTATAATCTTTGGGTAAATTTTCATTATAAATTATGTTCAAATTATCTATTATATCTAATAGTTCATTTTTATGCTCTCTATCTAAGTACAAATCATTTTTAATATCTTCGTTTAATTTTTTGATTCTACTTTCTTTATTTTTAAGTTCTTTTTTTATTATACTATCATTATATTGATTTACTAAATTATTATAAAAATGTTCCAGATTCTCAATCAAATTATCTAAATCTTTTTTACTATATTTCCAAACATTATCTTTTTTTAAATTTTCTAGACTTTTAACTTTATCCTTATTTTTGTCAATAACTTCTTCAATTACAATGGCAAGTTCTAATAAATCTTTGCTTGACATCATTTTTTTGCATCTTTTTATATCATTTTCAATTACTATAATTAACTCTCTCACTTTAACCTTCCTTAAATAACTAATAATTTTTATATTAATAGTCTACATAGGGTTAGTTTTATTTTCAAGAGTATATTTAAAATTCTATAGATAAAAGAGGTGCATGTTGTTGAGCTCCATAAACATCTGTTTCTCCTAAGTCACCAGAACATATTGGTCTTTTTATTGTGATTTTAATAGCATTTGCTGGTTCAAATTCTACTATATTTATAATGTTTTCTTTATTTATCTTATATAATTTAGAGATTAAATCTTCATTTATTATTTTTTTACTACAAGCTATTTTAAAGTCATCATTAGTTTTGAACATAATATCCATTGTAAGCTCATATGGACCTGAATTTTTACTTCTTATAATATTTGTAATATCAGTTAATTTAGTCAAAATATCCCCTCCTATATATTTAAATAATCAATGGTAAATAAGCTTTCTAAATTATCAACTTCCATTAGATGATAGATACTGAAATTATATACTTCTCCTGCATGGAAATCACTAGGTGAGTAAGGAAAAGCTAAATTTCCTGCTGTTGCCTTTCTTCCTTCATATCCAAAATGAAGCATAGAAGAACGAGCAAAAGCACAAATTGTATCTGCTTCTTTTTGAGTATCAGCCACAGCTTCTATTATAACCCCTATTTCGTGGCAATTATTTGTTGTTGGAGTTGGTTCTATATCTCCCATTACTCCATTTTTACCATATATATTGAAATTTAAATAATAGTTTATATCCTTTGATTTAAAGTTATCTTTTACTCTTTCTTTTACTCCTTCAATGATTTCATCTATTTTTTCAATCATAATAGGATCTCTTGCTCCTGCTATAGATACAGTTCTATATCCTATTCTTTTTGCTCCTTCTAATTTTATAGTATAGTTATCAGATTCTACAAACCTACTTCCATGAACTTTTACAATATTATCACTTTCCTGTTCAAATTTACAATTTCTTAAGTCTAAATGACCACCTGGTCCTGGAAGAATATATGGATTTGTTTTTTCATATAAAGTGTGTGCTGCTACGGAAACTGTAGTACATTTTCTTATAGGATTAAGTGGCTCTAATCTAAAATAATCTTCTCCAAGATATCCAAACATGCAGTCAGATCCACTACCTGGTGTAGCACAAATTGATGCACATTCTAATATTTTGCCAAGATGAATAGCTAAACCTTTGTCATATCCATTATAAATTGCAGGTGCCGCAAACACTGATGGGTCATAAGTTCGTCCTGCAAGAATAACTTGAGCCTTTTCTTCTAGTGATTTTATAAATGGTTCTATTCCCATTTGGCCAACTATTCTAGTAGTTTTATCTATGTCTTCTTCTGTTAACGGTGGAGCAGGCTCTAATGATTTAATTTTATTATTTTTTAAAGCTTCTTTTATATCATCTTTTGAAAATTCTGAATGAATTAATGCCAACTTAAAATTTAAATTTTTTTCTTTAGCTATCTCATCAATAATCTCTTTGCACCAATTTAAATGTACCTCGGCTCCACTGCCTCCAGCAGTTCCTATTATTACAGGAATATTATTTTCAATACCAGAGCTTATCATAATCTCTAAATCCCTTTTTACTGCATCTCTATCGGTAAAAGAAACTCCTGCTCCTAAATAATAAGGACCTGGATCAGTTGATCCCGCATCAACAGCAATAACATGAGGTTTTCTCTTTAATCCCTCTTTAAAAGAATCTTCAGGGAAACCATATCCTAAAATAGCAGTAGTAGATAAAATTCTATATTCTTCTTTCACTTATACCATCTCCCCTAATTATTTATTAAAAATACTTTCCAAAGATAAAATTCTTTGCATTTCATTAAAAACTATCATATAACCTTCATCAACACCCATACCAGGTTTTGCTAATATTTGATCAGGTTTAGTCGCCATAGCAATATGAGCACAAATTTGTGCAGAACGATCTGTTTCATTACAAGTTCCACCTTGATAAGCACCTATATTTTTATTTTTGCAATATAGAACCGCTTCTACAATATTATTTATACCACCTAAATCAGGTGTTTTTATTTGTACCATATGACCAGCTTTATTATCTGCAAAATATTTTATATCTTCTAAAGTATCACACCACTCATCTGCCACTATATCAACATTTATACCTTTATCATCTATTAATTTAGTTATTTCTTTCAAAGCTAACATTTGTTTTTCTCTATCTTCCACATCAACAGGACCTTCAATTCTAAGCTTAAAAGGTGATGCTACTTTTTCTAATTCATCTAGATATTCTACTATCCCTTCATAGTTATCATTTCCAAAAATAGTTCCTAAAGTTCCATAAACATCTATATGAATTACAGGTGAGTAGTTATCATTATTTCTTATTTTTATAATTCTATTTCTAAGCCATTCAACATATTCTTTTAGTATTTCTCCATCATACCCTAGCTTTTCTTGTACATTATTTATTAAAGCATGAGGCATTACTTGTGCTTTCTTTATAATCATTTTGTCTGCATTTTCATAGCGAGCATCTCCTGATTGCGTAAATATTGGAATAATTTTACCCGAAACATTAGTAGAATACTCTTTTGCTATAACATCACACATCAAAATATGATTTGATTTTGCAACTGCATCTAGTATAGCTTGTGTAACTCCATAACGAATGGCTGTATGAAGTTTTTTATTATTTACTCTAATATCTTCTATTAACTCACATAACTGTTTAAAACTATCAGCCTCTTTACCTATTAATACAGGCTTTACATATTTATATATAATGGGAATAAAATCATCAGCTAAAAATAATGGATCACGTCCCCCTGCTCCACTGTATTGCACTGCTGCACAATCTCCAAAAGCAATTTGCTTGTCTTCTAAAACAATCATAACTGAGATTGATTCTCCAGATTGTCTTACACTTGTAAATCCTTCTGTAACAGGTTCTCCTATATAAGTAGCACCATCACTCACTGCACCTTTTTTTATAGCTCGTTGATCATCAAAATAAAATCCTGTACGACCTAATGAACAAATAACATCAACAATTTTCATATTAAAGCCCCCTATATTTTTATTTAAATTATCTTCTTGGACGACCAATAAGTGTTCCCTTACTTATTGCATAAACATCATCTATAACCATTTGGAAAGATTTTTCTCTTTTTTCATACTTTGCGCGCTCTTCTATTTTATTTTTATTAAAATCTAAAAGTTCTTTACTAAATGGAAGGTTTCCAGGATTTAAAATACGAATTGCTCCATTATTATCACGAGCTGGTAGTACTTTACCTTGTGTGTGAATAGAAGGAGCAAATGGAATATCAACTATTCCTGATTTAAAAGCACGTATAGTTCCAACAGCTATATCACCTTCACCTACTTCAAAACATTTATCAACTATGGCACGAGTTTCTGCAGCTATTATATATTTTTCATCTTCAATTTCTTTTGTGTTTAATTCTTGATCTTTTAACATAGATAAAACTTGTTTTGTTGCTTTCAAACCTTGTGCATTAGCTTCCATTGTAGGTACACCTATAGCCTCGTGAGGCGTTTTCACTATTACTTTTGTAGCTTTTGATAATGCAGCTACTACACTTCCCCAAGATATGACTCCAAAGGCTTTAGGTTCATCTTGTGGGAAACTTCCCATCCATTGGTGTAATACAGTAGTTACAAATGCATCATCATGATTATTTTTAATTAAATATTCATTTGTAAGTTCATCTAATACACGAATAGCAGCCACATCTTGAACTAAATTCCCACATTGACCATATCCTACAGAAATATTTTTAACGCCTTGTTCAGCTGCAAGCAAACTTTCTATTATAGCTACAGCATGAGAAATACAAGGAGGTACTAAAGTACCTGTTAATGGACCGTATGGCTCACGATTTATACTTATTCCTTCTTCTTCATAAATGCCTGTTAATCTATCAACATACTGCCAATCTATTATAGTTTTTTCTAAACTTACATTTTTAGCATAAGGTATATTATATGAAATGCCTCCTCCCTCAAAGCTAGTAAATCCTCCTGCATAAGTAATTTCACTTAAAAGTCTTGCATCAGGAGTACCATGCCTAACTTGAAGTGGGATATCTAAAGATTTTATAAGTCTTCTACAGCTTTCAACACCATGATTTACAGCAGGAAATCCGTTTAGCATTGATTTATTATTTTTTATAGATTCTATTATTCCTTTTTGAGCATCATCGTAACAGTTTTGTCTA
>NZ_JAGHFM010000092.1 GCF_017888745.1 Terrisporobacter sp.
ATCTAACTCTCACCAAATGTTAGTTCTCTGTATTTAACACCATTGTATTTTTGTCTCCTTCATAGCCTTTACTATGTTTTATTATAGTAGTAATAGTAGCACTATTTTTCTGATAATTCAATCTATTCTTTAATTTTTTTAGAAAAATTTTACATTTTGTTTTTACTAGTAATTTTCATTTCTTCAAGAATAAATGGTAAAACTTCTTCAGGCTCTATCTTTAAGACATGGGCAAATTCATTATGAAGTAGTGTTTGCGCAAAATTTAGTAGATCTTCATCTGCTTTATGAAACTTTCTTCCTAAAGCTATTTGATTTTGTTTATGTGAGTATAATGATTTGATAATTTTTATAATTTCGTCATAATCCCCTTGAGAAATTATTTCCTTATATTTAGATTGGCGTAATTTTTCATTTTCAATCCAAACATCATCCACATCCTCCATAGCTTTTATAAGTTCGTAAACTTTATCTACAGATAAGACATGCCTCATTCTTGATGTTAATTTTTTATTCTTTATAGGTACATATAATATTGAATGTATCCCATAAACAGGCTCTAAAACATAATAATCATTTACATAATCGCCAAATTTCTTTGATGTAATTTCTTTAATTCTACATACTCCCTCTGTACCATATAAAATTATATCATCCACCTTAAACATTTATAATCCCTTCCTTCTAGTATTGATGGTTACTTACATAAAATTATTCTTTATTTATACTTAAAAATAAAAATGATTCTTATAAGCACTAAAAAAACGTGCAGTTTGCATCAACTGGACTTACGTTCCCCTAAGCAAACTACACGTTGTCTAATTATATTGTATCACTCTTTAACATTTCATGTAATAGATTTAAATATTATGATTACAGAGTTTTATTTTCATCACTTACATATCTAAATAAAAATAGCTGTATAATATAAAATTTTATAAATTAACTTTATTAGTCAGTACATCATACCCAGTATAAGCAAGTGCTAAAGATCCTGTTAATAATCTTTCATGACCTAATTTAGTTGTTGTAGCATTTGCCATCTCTACAGTATGACTTGTTACACTACAGCTTGTAATCCCTATAAAAGGATGTATTGTAGGAGTTCTGTGACTTACATTTCCTATATCACTAGATCCACTTTGTCTTGACTCCTTGATATCAGTAATTCCTAGTGCTTTTAAGTTTTCAGTAAATGCTTCTGATAAATTTTCATTAGTCACTAAGTTATCATTAGGTAATTCATATCTTGTCATCTCAAGAGTTGCACCTGTCATAAGTGCTGCCCCTTCTGCAATAGCCTTAACTTTTACTAATAAATCATCTACAGTTTCTTTTTTATCTGCTCTAAAATAAAATTGTGCTGTAGCTTCACCTGGAACTATATTTGCAGCTACTCCTCCATTAGTAATAATTCCATGCATTCTAACATCTGGAGTAACATGTTGACGTAGAGCATCAATACCATTGAATAATTGTATAACACTGTTTAAAGCATTTATTCCATCTTCTGGACAAGCTGCTGCATGAGCTGTTTTTCCTTTATAAGTAAATTGTAACGGATAAAGTGCCATAGACGTTCCACTTTTAGCTGTTACATCTGCTGGATGAACCATCATTGCCACATCTAACTCATCGAAAACACCTTCTTCTGCAAGTACAACCTTCGCTCCATTAGTTTCTTCTGCTGGAGTACCATACACTATTATACGTCCTCCTACTTCATCAATTACTTTACTTAAAACAACACCTGCTCCTGCTGACATAGCGCCAATCATATTGTGACCACATCCATGACCTATAGAAGGAAGGGCATCATATTCACATAAATAACCTATAGTTGGTCCTTCTTTTTTACTATCATAAATTGCTCTAAAAGCAGTTTCTATTCCTAATAATTCTCTTTCTATTTCAAAATCATGCTCTTCTAAAAAACTAGTTAATACTTGAACAGATTTATATTCTTGATTTCCAAGTTCTGGATTGTTGTAAATGTAATCACTTATTTCACATAATTTTGCATGTATTTTTTGTCCTTCTTCAAATAATATGTCCTTCATTTTTATATTCCTCCTAATTTCTTATTAAGCCCATCCTATTGATGATGCTACTGTTATAAATACTATTCCTAGTATGAATAATATAATTTGTAGTGGTATTATCCATTTTAACCATTTAGTATAAGGTACACCTGCTACACCTAAACATGCTATTAATACTCCTGATGTAGGGAACATAGCATTAGAGAAACCATCTCCTAATTGATATATTAAAACTGTTAATTGACGAGATATTCCTACTAAATCACCTAGTGGTGCTAATATTGGCATTGTTAAAGCAGCTTGTCCTGAACCTGAGTTTACAAAGAAATTTATAAACATTTGTATAGGTAACATTAAGTATGCTGCAAGTAAAGATGGTAAATTTCCTAACAAGTTTGATAGATTATATAAAATAGTATCTATAATACTAGCATTTTCAGCTACTATCATTATTCCTCTCGCAAATCCTATCATAACTGCTGGTCCAATCATACCTTTTGCACCTTCTATAAATTCAGTTGCCATTTCATCTGCTGATAATTTACCAATTATTCCACTTATAAGACCTACTGCTAAAAATACTGCTGCTATTTCAGATATCCAGAATCCTTGAGTTAAAACTCCCCATATTATTACTCCTATAGATAAGGCAAGTGTTGATAAAATTATTTTATGAGATATAGTAAAATCACCTGGTTTATCTTCAAGTTTTTGTAAGTCTTTACGTTTTATTTGATCGCTATCATAAACTGGACTTATTGTTGGATTCTTCTTAACTTTCATCGCATACATCATTATAAATAAAGTACCTACTACAGTAGTTATAAACCATACAACACTACGGAATTCTATTCCAGAAAACATTGGTATACCTGCTATAGATTGTGCAATACCTACTGTAAATGGATTAAGCATAGCTGATGAAAATCCAAGTACACAAGCTAAATAAGTAATTGCTACTGCTACAATACTGTCATATCCTAAAGCTAAAGTAAGTGGTGCTAATATTGTTATAAAAGCAACTGCCTCTTCACTCATTCCAAATATCGCTCCACCTAGTGAAAATGTAAAAGTAATAATTGGTATTAATAAAATCTCTTTTCCTCTAAATAAATTTACTATTCTGATTATTCCAAAATCAATAGCTTTAGTTGCTGCTATTAAATTAAATGCTCCACCTATAGCAAATAAAAATGCTATTATCTCTGCTCCATCTACCATTCCCTGTATAGGTGCTTGCAGTACTTTAAATAAATTTTGTGGCTGACTTTCTACATATTTAAATGATCCATCTACAACTATAGTTTTACCAGCTTCATTGACTACTGTTTCATATGCACCTCCTGGTACAAAATAAGTTGCTATTGATACTAGCATAATAATCGCTGCAATAATTACTAAAGTATGTGGTATTTTAATACTATTTTCAGATTTTTTGGTTATTTTAATATTTTTATCTTTTTTAGATTGTAATAATTCCATATATTTTTCCTCCTTCAATTAAAGTTTTAATTTGTGTATGATGGTGTGCCAAACACATCATATTAATAAGAACCTAAAATTATTTGTATATAAATTAGTCTAAATATTAGTCCTTATTTTATATAGTTGAAAATCATGATTTTTTCTATTAAAAAAGCCCCTTAGCATATATGCTAAGAGGCGAAATTCCGCGGTACCACTCTTATTGGTAAATTTCATACAAACCTTAATATAAGTAATAGCAACTAAGTTGGAGTTTATAACTTTCCTTACAACTAAAAAAGCCTCTTGGAATAAAATCCAAGAGGCGAACTATCTCCGCGTTACCACTCTTATTGGTAAAAAACTTACCCACTCAATCTCTTAAGGCGAGAACACCTACTGCCATACTTAATTTCCTGCAGTCTTCTCCAAAGCTCTTTTCACATAATCCTCAATGCCTAGCTTCCACCATCCTAAGCTCTCTGTAAAATTAAATCATGCTACTCTCTTTTTCATAGAATTTCCATATCGTTTTTTCATTATATTATCATATTTTTTTTGTGTCAATACTTTTTTAAAAAAATAATTAATATATAAATTTTTAAAAATCGTAAAAATCTAGTAGATTAAATTTTAATAAGTACTTAAGATAAAATATAATTTTCTAATTTTAATCAATTCTATATTTTCCTATTACAGTTACACCATCTTCTTTATATACAGGTATTATTCTAGGCCCCTCAGCATCCCTTTTTCGTTGGTATTCAATTGCTTCTTCTGGACTATTTGGCTGATTTGCTTCATTATATAAATCTGATTTTCTTACATATCCTTCCACATTATCTAATCCTACTACTGCCATTAAGTCAGGTTCTTCATACTCACCATCTTCTTTTTCAATAAAAGTTCCATAAGTTTCACCATTTTCATTGGTTAAGAAATATCCTCTAATAGTATCTACTGTATGAATTACATCACCAACTGCTGGAATATCCCTTGCATATGAAGGAAATATAGTACCCAAAATACTCAAACTTATAAGACCACAGCTAGCAGCAATTGTAGCTTTTTGCCACTTACTTTTTTTATGTATAGATTTTTTTAAATTACTTTTAACTCTAATTTTCTCTATTTCACTAACCTCTATTTCTTCAAATTCATTTTCATCTATATTTATATCATTTAATAATTCATATATATCCTTCATATTATATAGCCTCCAATCTAATATTTTTTAAGTTTTCTTTGATTTTTTTCTTACTTCGGCATATCTTATTATCTATACTAGCCTTTGTAACATTAAATTTTGTAGCTATATCTTTTGACTTAAATCCTAAGAAGAACTTCATAATAAATATTTCTCTATCCATTGGATCAAGTAAATTAATTGCATTCATCAGTTCTTCTTGATTTTCCATCGTAATAATTTCATCCTCTAGTAAATTATCGTCTTCCATCTTAATAATATCTAATGATATTTCTAATTTTTTAATTTCTTTTCTATAATAATCAATTGCCTTATACTTAGAAATTGCAGCTATCCATTTTCTAAATTCATAACTTTCCCCTGTAAATTTACTCCTATTAAGCCAAACTGAAAGAAAAATATCGTTTATACATTCCTCTATAATAGATTTATTTCTTAAAGGCGAAAGTACCTTATAAATTATCCCTTTTACCAAAGGTAAATATTTATCAACTATATACTCTAAAGCATCTTCTTTACCCCTTTTTAACCTATGTATATAATTATTTTCATTACATGCCATATAAACCTGCTATATATATTTCATAAGTTATCACAATTCAATTATTATCACAAAATTTATATAATACCTTTATATAATATATAACGAATAAAATATCATTTGTTATCACATTATTTTAAATTTTTATTACTGACAATATGTTCTCTATCAATTTACCTCATAAAGGCTGTGACATTTTTGGGACACCCTTTGCTTAAGGTTTTGTACTGTTACTATCACTAATAGTTATATCCATATATTCTACATAGAATCAATTATAATTTATCTATATCTTGCAATATTATTGCTTTTCAATAAATATACAAATTTTAGAAATTTTGTTTTAAATGGCAATTAAATGGGAATATATTAAGTATCATTCTTGAAGTTTATGTTTTAGACAAACTTAAATCCCACTAAGCCTATTCTGAAAAGAATGGCTAAAATCCCATAAAAAGAAGCTAGAAGGAATTTTACCTCTAGCTTCTTTTTTATAGACTAATATAATTTTTTGTTTAACATAGACTATATTTAATTTATTAAGTAGTAATAAGAAAATAAATTATAGTTTTCTCATCTTCTCAATAATTTTCATGTATAGTTTTTCCCTATCATTTTCTCTAATTTCATCTGCTAACATGCCATCCTTTAACCATATTACCCTATTACAATAGCTTGCAATAAGTGGATCATGTGTTATCATTATTAGAGTTTTATTAAGTTCAATATTTGTATTAACCAAAATATTTATTATCATCTCTCCAGTTTTTGAGTCTAAACTTCCAGTAGGTTCATCTGCATAAATAACACTTGGATCGTTTATTAAAGCTCTACAAATTGATGCTCTTTGTTTTTCACCACCTGAAATTTGAGATGGTTTCTTGTTTAATAAATGTTTTATACCTACCTTTTCAGCATAATAGTTACATCTTTCTAACATAACATTTTCTTCTTCTCTATCTATTATCATAGGCAACATAATATTTTCCTGAATAGTTAAACTATCTAATAATCGAAAATCTTGAAATACAAATCCTATATCATTTAATCTCATTTCTGAAATTTCATCACTAGACAAAATGCTTCTATCTTGTCCCTTATAATAAACTGCTCCTTCTGTTGGACTGTCTATAAGACCTAACATTTTTAATAATGTAGTTTTCCCACATCCAGACTTACCCATAATTGCTATGCGCTCGCCTTCTTCAACCTTGAAGTTTAATCCTTTTAAAACCTCAACACTCCCAAATGATTTTTTTAAATCAGCTACTTTTATAATTTCCATAATCACTTACCTCCTATATCTTTAATTAAAAAGCGATATATTATAAAAGTTGATACACCATATACAAGTAAAAAAGATAACATAATACTCATATAAACTTTAGTACTTGTGACTATTTCAAAATAATTAAATCCACGCATGCTTATTGATATTCCTACAAATACTAATGATGTAAGTATTGCTAATATACATGGACCCATTGCAAATAAAAATATTTCTTTTTTTATTGTAAGATTAGTTTTCTTCTTCTTTTCTCCTAAATAACTAAGTATTTCATAACGATTTTTATAGTATGAAATATTTCCAAAAACATGAACAAAAACAATTATAATGCTGGCAATTGTAAAAGTAACAAGAATTGATAAATTTATAATTAGCTTAAATATCTTTTCCCCCTGAAAAGCTTCATATAAATCTTTTCCTTTATACACAGACTGCACAGTTCCATCAATCTGTCTTTCTTCATTATGAGTTTGTTTATAATTATCTAAATAACTTTCTAAACTCTTATCGTTTTTCATATTACTATTAATAGTCATTAAATATTTGATACCATCAGTTTTCTTATACTCACTATTAAAATGTTCATCTGAAAAAACAACTATATTTTCATACATGACATTTGTAAGTCTACCTAATACTACTTCTCTTTTCTCCTCAACTACATCATAATCTAAACTGAAAAAAGTTTTTCTATGCCCAGGATTATAACGCTCTGGCTGACCAATTCTTATAAGTGGCTTTGATCTAATTGCATAAAAATCTAAAGGATGAGCTTTATTAGATTTATCTTCTTGGTACAAAATACAAATTTCCTTATCTTTCAAGTTAATATTTTTACCAGTTAACTTTTCATAAGTACTTTCTGAAATACCAAGATGATGTCCCATAGGTAATGTTTTGTAAAAATCTCCATACCCACCATCTTCTCCTCCAGGTACAGTTACCCTAGCTACAGGATAAATCTCACTTTCAATATCAAATTTATTTTTTATATTTTCAAATTCAGCTTTATCATTTTCATATCCCAAGCATATATAATCATAAGGATAAAGTTCACTACTATCCAAAGGAAATAAAGTTGATATTTGAAATATATATGTGAAAAACATTACAAAAAGTAATGTGTATAGTGCCATAGAGTTTTTTAAATAACTTTTAGGTTTATAATATATAAGATTAAA
>NZ_JAGHFM010000093.1 GCF_017888745.1 Terrisporobacter sp.
TAACTTATTTCATGTAAAAATAATCCACATCTAACCTTTGGCTCAAACCAAGTAGATTTAGCTGGCATAATCTTATTTTCATCAGCAATAGAAATTAATTCTTTTATATCTGTAGGATACATTAAAAATCCAACTTTCATATCGTCATGGACTCTTTTTTCAATTTCTTTTGCTCCTCTTATACCACCTATAAAATCTATTCTTTTATCAGTTCTTGGATTTTTTATACCTAATACTTTATCTAAAATATGATTTTGAAGAATAGATATATCTAAAGAATCAACAACATCTTCATTTTCAAGATACTCTTTTCCAAATTCTATCATATACCATTTATCTCCTAAATACATTCCTACTTCACCTTTTTTATTTGGCTTATAGTTATTTGTAGCTTCTTTTACTATGAATTTTTCTTTTACCTTATCTAAAAATTCTTCTTCATTTAGCCCATTTAAATCTTTCACTACTCTGTTATAATCCATAACGTGTAGTTTATTATCTGGTGCAATCATTGCTGTATAATAATTAAATTCTTCTTCACCAGTATAATTAGGATTTTTTCTTCTTTCTTCTAGGGCAATATTTTCAGCAGCTGCACATCTGTGATGACCATCAGCAATATATAAATTTTCAACCTTATCAAATTCTTTTATTAAGTCTTGAATATCTCTTTTCTTCTCAACTTTCCATATAGTATGAATCACATTATCATCTGTTTTAAAATCATATATAGGTGGTATGAAATAAACATAATAATCTACAATCTTATCTATCTCTTCTTGATTTTTATATGTTAAAAGTATCGTTCCTGTATTTGCATTACAGTATTTGATATGATTTGTTCGATCTAATTCTTTATCTGGCTTAGTATATTCATGTTTTTTTATTACCCCATTAAAATTATCTTCTACTGCAACACATGCTACTATTCCTGTTTGACTTCTATTATTTACTATTTGTCTATAAATATAAATAGCATCATCTTTATCTCTCATAAATACATTGTTATTTAAAAATTTATTTAAATTTTCTTTAGCTTTAATGTAAACTTTCTCATCATGTTCATTTACGTCATCATCAAGATCTATCTCTGCCCTATCTATGTGTAAAAAAGAATATTTATTATTCTTTGCTATTTGTTTAGCTTCTTCTCTATTCATTACATCATAAGGTAGCTCTGCTACCTTATTTACATATTCATTTGTTGGTCTTATCGCTTTAAAAGGTTTTATTATTGCCATTTTTATTTCCTCCCCAAGGTTTTATTTGCTCAAATTTATTCTTAAAATTTAAATTTTATTCTTATAGTGCAATTTTCATATCATCAATTATTTTTTCTTCAATTAAAAAGTCATATATTATTTTTACAATTTCTCTTCCTATTCTTTCCTGTGCCTCAACTGTAGATGCTCCAAGGTGAGGTGTAGGAGAAACCATAGGATGATTTACAAGTTCTAGATTAACTATAGGTTCTTTTTCATAAACATCTAAAGCTGCTGCTTCTACCTTTCCAGTATCTAGAGCTTCTATTAAATCTTTTTCACAAACCAAACCACCTCTAGCATGATTTATAAAATAAACTCTATCTTTCATCATTTCAAACTCTTTTTTAGTTATTAAATAATCTTGGTTTCTTTCTAAAGGTATATGAATAGTTAAGAAATCTGCATTTTTTAGAACTTCTTCAAAAGTACAATAAGTATATCCTTTATGCGTTTTCATTTCCCCAAGTATATCGTAATATATTATTTTCATTCCTAAATTATGAGCCATTTTGGCTACAGTTTTGCCAATTCTCCCAAGTCCTATAATTCCAAGAGTTTTACCATGTATTTCGGTTCCAACATACTTACTTTTATTCCACTGTCCATCTCTCATTGTCAAGTTTGATATGTTTATAAATCTTGAAAGAGTTATAATCTGACCTATTGTGAGTTCTGCCACAGATCTTGTACTTGCATTTGGAGTATTTAAAACTCTGATTCCTTTTTTATTTGCATATTCCACATCTATATTATCAAGTCCCACACCACTTCTAATTATTAGCTTTAATGTATTGCCTTCACATGCCTTATCTATTATTTCTTTAGTTATTACATTCTTTGAACGAATAACCAGTATATCTTTATCTTTTAATTTTTCACCTAGTTCTAGCCCATCATAAAATTTATGTTCTACATCCACCTTAAATCTTCTAAGACTATTAACTGCATTTTTATTCATTCCATCTGTAACTAATATCTTACACATATTTTTACCTCCAAAACTTCACTTCGTTCGTATCACCGACCATATGCCTTTGAGCGACTTGTCGTCGAATCATTTTAGGCAAAGATCTCACTTAAAATTACATTAAATTATCATCTTTTAATTAATCAATGTTTTTGACTGTAAAATTATCTATTATTTATAAAATTTGGTACAATAAATAATGCAAATTAAATTTCACTAAAATCCTAATATATCATCAATATTAGTTAATAATTCATTTACATCTTCAACTGTATAATCGCCCATATGAGAAATTCTAAATGTTTTCTCTTTAAGGTCTCCATATCCATTGGCTATTAAAAAGCCTCTTTGTTGTAATTTTTCATTGAGATTAGATACACTGATTCCTTGTGTATTTTCAATAACGGTAAGCGTATTAGATAAATAGTTTACATCGGTAAAAATTTTGAAGTGTTCCTCAGCCCAATTTCGAACGACTTTTGCCATGTCTTTATGACGCTTGAATCTATCGTCTAGGCCTTCTTTTAGAATTTTTTCAAGTTGGAAATTTAAAGCGAACATATGTGAAAGGGAAGGTGTTGAAGGGTATTGGAAATTTTTATTTTTAATATACTCATAAATTGCGAGTAAATCAAAATATACACCCCGATTAGGTACTTTTTTTGCTCTTTGTTTAGCTTTCTCTGAAAATGTACAAAGAGACATTCCTGGTGGTAAGCCCAAGGCTTTTTGAACTGAGGTTAAACAGACATCTATTCCAATTTTATCTACCTCTATTTTCATACCACCTGCTGAACTAACAGCATCTACACAATATATAACATCATCATATTTTTTAATTACTTCACCAATTTCCTCAATTGGGTTAGTAATTCCTGTTGAGGTCTCATTATGAGTAACCATGACTGTATCATATTTATTCGTAGATAATACCTTATCAACCATTTCTGGCTCAATAGCTTTTCCTAATTCGACTTTAAATAAATCCGATGGAACACCATTTAATACGCCCATTTTGTACCATCTGTCTCCAAATGAACCACAGGACAGTACTGCTGCCTTCTTTAAAGTACAACAACGAATGGAGCCTTCCATTA
>NZ_JAGHFM010000373.1 GCF_017888745.1 Terrisporobacter sp.
AATTTTTATAAAAAATAATAAATATTTTATAAAAATATTATACTTACTAGTTTATTTTGTGATTTGAGAGTATATTTCTATATTAGATATAATTTATCAACTATAAATTCATAATCATTAAATTTATAATACTTTAGGAACAAATAACTAACAGAAAAAAATATTATATGTGGATAATAAAGTAATACTAAAATAGGATAAAATACACAATTGATACAGTTATCAACAGAGTTATTAACATTATCCACAGTATTTGTTGATTATTAATCCACATCGATAAAAAATATAATAAAATAACAAAAAAACATTTTTTTTGACAGTATAGAATAATTTAAAAAGTTAAAAATAAAAAAAGGAAAATAAGAATTAATATAGAATATAATATTAAAGCATAAATAATAATGCATACAGTAGAGTATAATGTAATAAGTATGCTTTACATAAGTGAAGGGAGATGTTCTTATGAAAATAATAATATCAGGAAAAAAATTAGAACTTACAGATGGAATTAAGGTAGCAATAGAAGAGAAAATAGGAAGATTAGATCGTTATCTTAACCCAGAGACAGAAGTTAAGGTTACTGTAAGTGCAAAAAAATCAACTCAAAAAATAGAAGTAACAATTATCCCTATAAGTGGACCGATTATTAGAGCAGAAGATAGTGAAGAAAATTTATATGCTGCGATAGATGTGGTTTATGACAAACTTAAAAAGCAAATAAGAAGATATAAAAATAAATTACAGGATAAACATCAATCTAAGGATCAAAGCATAAGATTCCAAAGTGACGAAGTTATGGAAAATGATGAAGTAGCGGAAGATGTAGATGATAATTTAGATATAGTAATAGAAAGACGTAAAAAATTTGATATGAAACCAATGAGTCCAGAAGAAGCCATACTACAAATGGAATTAATAGAACATGGATTTTATATGTTTAGAAATATAGATAGTGATGAAATATCTATTGTTTATAGACGTGAGAATGGTGGATATGGTCTAATAGAACATGAATAGAATTATATTATTGTAAGTATATACAAGGTTATTGATAATTGTTTATCAATAACCTTTTTAAGTTTAATAATAATATTTAAGTATGATACTATAAACATTGGTATTATTGAGGGTTATAGTATATTTTGTTATTATATAATGAGAATGAAAATTAGAAATCATGTATATTTTTAAAGGTTATATATTTTATAGGGAATGGGAGTTGATAATTTGTTAGAAATTTTGTTAGTTGTAATAATTGTACTTTTAATTATAGATATTTATTTATCTATAAAACCTAAAGATGTTAATGTTAATAGGCTTAATGAAGATATAAATAAGAGATTTGATAATATGGAAAGGTTATTTAGGGAAGAATTTTATAACAATAGAGAAGAGTCTAGAAGAAATGAGTATGATAATAGGCAGGAAATAAAACTTACAATAGACAGCATGACATCTTCAATATCAAGACATATTATGAATTTATCTACGCTTCAGCAGAATCAATTTGAAACAAATTCTAAAAATATAGAAAAAACATTACAGAGGTTTGATAGTAATTTAAGTAAAAATATAAGTGAACTTACAAGTTTACAAAAAGAAAAGTTTACAGAGCTAACTAAATCAACAGAAGAAAATTTAGAAAAAATGAGAGTGACAGTTGATGAGAAACTTCAAAATACTTTAGAAAAAAGACTTGGGGAATCCTTTAAAATGGTTAATGATAGACTTGAACAAGTTTATAAAGGTTTAGGAGAAATGCAAA
>NZ_JAGHFM010000094.1 GCF_017888745.1 Terrisporobacter sp.
CATCATTGTTAATTTGAAAAATAATATGAAAACTAAAAAAATTAACAATGTATTAAAAAAGTAGATTTTTGGTAATAAGATATAATGAAGGAATACTTATTATTATTTCTTATATTAATATTAAAAATATTATTGAAAAAGAGAAAAATTTGTTTATGGGAGTAAATTAATATATTACTATATTAATGACATTAAGAAGGATTTAAGTTGTATTTAAAGAAAATATATAATAATTAATAATTTTTTATATACAAGTAATTTATGTTGGATTTGCAAACATCATAGATTAAAGCATTATCAATGCATTTGAGAAGTTGTAAAAAAGTAAATTTTGAGCAACGGACGCAGTCGTTGGCGACATGAAGTGGAGCGCCCACACAGTGGCTTAAGCGAAGCAAATTTTTTATTTTGGGGTGAATATATTGAAAAAAATAAAGTATACTAGAGTTTTTATTTTAGGTGTTTTTGTCTATATTTTATTTAAAGCAATTATTATTTTAATAGGTGAAAATACATCTAATTTACTTTTAGAAAATAATACATATACATTGAAAAAAAAAGTAGATGCTCTAGTAATAAGGGATGAATATTTAATAAAAAGTGATACAGATGGAACTTTATCTTTATCAGTAGGAGAAAATGAGAAAATACATAAATCTCAAGAGTTAGCAACTATATACAACAATAAGATAAACGGTAATATAAATAAAGAAATTCAAAGATTGAAAGAAGATATAAAATCAATAGAAAAAGAAAATAGTTCTTTAAAAAGAGGGATTTTATATTCTAAAAAGGAGCAATTAGATATTTTACAGGAAAAGGTAAAATCAAATACATCTACTTATTATGCTGAAAGTCCAGGAGTATTATCATTTAAATATGATGAATATTCAAATGTATACACCCCTGATTCTTTAGAAAACATAACTAAAGAAGATATAAAAAATACAAAAAATAGTTTTATACAGACAAAAGGCAATAATGAACATGTTAAAGAAGGAGATGTTATTTTCAGGGTTATAAATAATAATGAAATATATATGGTATTTGCAAATGATGATAAGAAGTTGTTTAATGAAGGTGATAGTGTTAAAATTGAAATTAATAAGAAGCAAATAAATGGAGAAATATATAAAGTTTACAAAAAAGATGATTACTTCCTTACAACAATTAAAATTACACAACAAAATATTGGAATTTTTGATACAAGGCATGAAGAATTTGATATAATATATAGGCAAATGGAAGCTTTAAGAATACCAAAAGACTCTATAGTAAAACATGATAAAAAAAGAGGCGCCTATGTAATAAATGAAGAAACAAAAAAGCCAGAGTTTACTGAAATAAAAGGGAATTACTACGAAGATGATAATTATATATACATGGATTTTAGAACAAATAAAGCAAATGGTGTAGATACCATAGATTTGTATGATAGAATTGTTTTAAAGCCTAATTTTATAAATAAAAGGATTAAAATATTCAATTAGTTTAATTAGATAAGAAGGTGGTAATTATGTCAATTAAAGACAATATAATGTCTATTAAGAAAGAAATTAATGAAATAAAAGAAAAATGTAATAGACAAGATGAAGTTAATTTAATGGCAGTTACTAAAACGGTAGATGTAGATAAAGTTTTAGAAGCTATTGATGCGGGAATTACAGATATAGGTGAAAATAAACCTCAAGAATTGGCAAGAAAATATGATGCTATAGGAGATCGTGTAAAATATCACTTAATAGGAACACTGCAAACAAATAAGGTAAAGTACATAATAGATAAGGTATATATGATTCACTCTCTAGATAGAATTTCATTATGCGAAGAAATTCAAAAAAGAGCTGAAAAAATAGATAGAATTATTAATTGTTTAGTTCAAGTTAACATTTCTAAAGAAGAAAGTAAACATGGTCTGGATAGAGAAGAAGTTATTAAATTTGTAAAAGAAGTTTCTGAAAAATATAAAAATATAAGAGTTAAGGGATTAATGACTATGGCTCCATTTATAGAAGATAATGAAGAAATAAGAAAAGTATTTAAAGGGCTTAAAGATTTATCTTTAGAAATTAAAGAGCTAGAATTACAAAATGTAGATATGGATACTTTATCAATGGGTATGAGTCATGATTATGGCATTGCTATAGAAGAAGGAGCCACTATAATAAGAGTAGGTACTTCTATTTTTGGAAAAAGAAATTATAACTAGTAGAAAATATAGGGAGGAATATAAAATGAGTGAAGGATTTATAAAGAAATTTAAAGATTGGATGTCTGTTGAAGAAGAATACGATGATGATGACTATGAAGGTGAAGAGTCTATAGAAAATGTGCAAGAAGATTCAAAACTTGAGCCAGTAGCAGTACCTTCTATAACTAAGGGTAGTAAAGTTGTAAATATTCATACAAATAGTCAAATGAAAGTTGTTATTGTAGAACCTAAAAAATACGATGATGTGACAATAATAGCAGATCATTTAAAGCAGAGAAGAGCAGTAATTGTAAACTTAGAAAGTTTAGAAGACGATCCAGAAACTAAAAAATCTATATACTATTTCATGAGTGGAGCAGTGTATATATTAGAAGGAAGCATGCAAAAAGTTTCTAAATCAATTTTTATTTTAGCACCAAATAATGTTGATATTGATGCGAATATAAAAAAAGAATTAGAAAGTAAGGCATTCTTCCCTTGGCAAAAATAATAAATTAAAAGGAGCAAGAATATGCAAATGATAGCTATAGTACTTGTCAAATTTTTAAATCTATTAACTTGGATTATACTAATACAATGTTTAATGTCTTGGTTTCCAGGGGCTAGATACTCAAAAGTATATGAAATATTGAACACATTGACTGAACCTATAATGGGGCCAATAAGAGAATTGTTATTTAGATATATAGATATGCCAATAGACTTTTCACCAATAATAGCTTTTTTCTTAATCTCGATGGTGCAAAGGTTAATAATGAGTATGGCTTTATAAGATGAGGGATTCAAAATGGATAAATTAAAATTAACATCTCACATTAAAGATATAGACCTTAAAAATAAGATGTTTAAAATCATTGATAAGGCAAATAGTTGTCTAAAAAACTATGATGTAAAATACAGTGATTTTTTAAATCCCTTTGAAGTGCAAAATGCAATAGCTATTCTAAACTACAATGATGACTTAAAGTATACTATTGATGGTGGATACGAAGAAAGTGAAAGAAGATTAGTGTATATATATCCTTTTTATATGGAATATGAAGATATCCAAGTAAATTTAAAGTTCATACAAATAGAGGGTAATTTTAAATTTAAATCTATAAGTCACAAGGATTATCTAGGGGCTTTATTAAGTTTAGGTATAAAGAGAGAAAAAATTGGAGATATAATTATACATGAAAACTTTTGTCAAATAATTGTGAGTAACGATATCTGTGATTTTATAATAATGAATTTGGAAAAGGTAGCTAGAAATAATGTAAAAGTAAAAGAAATTTCTAGAGAAAATCTTGTATATAATCCTCCAAATTATAAAGAGACTTCATTTACCGTATCTTCTAGTAGATTAGATTGCATAATAAGTGGATTATATAATATTTCTAGACAAGAAAGCGCTAAATTAATAAATTCAGAAAAAGTTCAAGTGAATTATGAAAAAATTACATCTTGTTCGAAGGAAATAAAATCAGGATGTTTGATTTCTGTAAGAGGAAAGGGTAGGTCTCAAATAATTAATATAGGTGATCTTACTAAAAAAGGTAAAATAAAAGTTCTGGGAAGATTATTGGTATAGGAGGAAAATAATATGATAACTCCAGTAGATATAGAAAATAAAGAGTTTAAAAAAGGATTTAGAGGATATAATGAAGAAGAAGTAGATGATTTTCTAGACAGTGTTAAAGAAGATTTTGAAAACTTATACAGAGAAAATCTAGATTTAAAAGAAAAATTAAAATTATATCAAGAACAAGTTAGTAGATATAAAAGTATAGAAGAAACATTAAATGCAACACTAATAACTGCTCAAACTGCAGCAGAAGATACATGTACTGCTGCTAATAAAAAGGCTAGAATTATTGTTGAAGAAGCTGAGTTAAAGTCAAAGCAGATTATAGAGGATTGCAATGAAAGAATTGTAGATTTAAGAAAAGAATATGATTCTTTAGTTAAAGAATTTAAAGTATTTAGAAATAGATTTAAGTCATTAATAGAAGATGAAATAAGAAATATTGATGAAATCTTTTATGATGTAGATGAATATTGCAATGAGCCATTTAAACAAATTGATTTTAGAAAAAATGAAACTGTTAGCTTTTTAGCAGAAGATGAAGCTGCATCTGCTCTTGAATAATAAAGTTTTTCTTTAATAAATAATTGTATTGACTGAAAACATAAGTTATTGTATACTTTAATAATAAATTACATATTTAAAGGCTATGATAGAGAGAGTAGGCTTTTGGAGATTTTACAGAGAATTGGGAATGGTGAGAACCAATGAATTGAATAAAGTTGAAAATCACTCTTGAGCTGCAGGCTGAAAGATCTTAGTCGAATAAGCTGTGCCGGTTAGTTCCGTTAAATTATAGAGTGTTATATATATTTTGAATATATATAGAATTAGGGTGGTAACGCGATTTCAACTCGTCCCTTTTTTAAGGGACGAGTTTTTTTATATTCAAAATTAACCATATTAGCTTAATATTAAATTAAGAAAGCTTTTAAATATATATAAATTGGCATTATTATCAAAAAATATGGGAACAATTTAATGTTAAATTAATTAATAAATTATAACGAAAGGGTGAACTTAATGGAAAAATTTAAGCCGTTAGTAGATACTTCAGTAAAAGATGCTGAAAGTAAAGTATCAGAATATTGGAAAGATATAGACGTATTAAAGAGAACATTAGAAAAAGGACAAAATGATCCAAGCTTCGTATTCTACGAAGGACCTCCAACAGCAAATGGTAACCCAGGTATACACCATGTTGTTGCTAGAACATTAAAAGACTGGGTTTGTAGATATAAAACAATGAGTGGATATCAAGTAAAAAGAAAAGCTGGATGGGATACTCATGGATTACCAGTTGAGCTTCAAGTTGAAAAAGAATTAGGTTTAACTAATAAACAACAAATAGAAGAATATGGTATAGCTGAATTTAACCAAAAATGTAGAGAATCAGTTTTTACTTACGAAAGTAAATGGAGAAATATGACTGAAAGAATGGCATATGAGGTTGATTTAGATAATCCATATATAACTTTAGATAACAACTATATAGAATCAGTTTGGTGGATATTAGATAAATTTAATAAAGAAGGATACTTATACGAAGGTCATAAGATACTTCCATATTGTCCAAGATGTGGTACTGGTCTTGCATCACACGAAGTTGCACAAGGATACAAAGAAGTTAAAACTAACACAGTTATAGCTAAATTTAAAAGAAAAGATGTTGAAAATGAATATTTCTTAGCATGGACAACTACTCCTTGGACTTTACCTTCAAATGTTGCTTTAACAGTTAATGGAGAAGTAGATTATTTAAAAGTTAAAAAAGATGATGAAATATACTATGTTTCTAAACCTTTAGCAAATAAAGTTTTAGGTGAAGGAGATTATGAAATATTAGAAGAAATGAAGGTGCTGAATTAGAAGGTGTTGAATACGAACAATTAATGCCTTTTGTTCAAACTGATGAAAAAGCATTCTATATAACACTAGGTGATTATGTAACAACTGAAGATGGTACAGGTATAGTTCATACTGCTCCTGCATTTGGTGAAGATGACTACAATCTAGGTAGAAAATATAATTTACCAGTATTACAACCTGTTGATGAAAGTGGTAAATTTACTGCTACACCATGGGAAGGTAGATTTGTTATGGAAGACGGTTTAGACGTTGACATAATAAAATGGTTAGCAAAAGAAAATAAATTATTTGATAAAATGAAAGTGGAACATAATTATCCACACTGTTGGAGATGTTCAACTCCACTTGTATACTATGCAAAACCAAGCTGGTATATAGAAATGACTAAATTAAAAGATAAATTAATAGAAAATAATAATGGTGTTAACTGGTATCCAAAATTCGTTGGTGAAGGAAGATTTGGTAACTGGTTAGAAAACTTAAATGACTGGGCAGTATCAAGAACAAGATACTGGGGTACTCCACTTAATGTATGGAGATGTGAATGTGGTCATAAAGAATCTGTTGGTTCTAGAGAAGAATTAGCTGCTAAAGCTGTAGAAAATATAGATCCAAAAACTGTTGAACTTCATAGACCATATGTGGATGATATACATTTAAAATGTGACCACTGTGGAGAACAAATGACAAGAGTAACAGAAGTTATAGACTGTTGGTTCGATAGTGGTGCAATGCCATTTGCTCAACATCACTATCCATTCGAAAATAAAGAAAACTTTGATAAATTATTCCCAGCAGATTATATCTGTGAAGGAATAGATCAAACTAGAGGATGGTTCTATTCATTACTTGCTATATCTACATTTGTAACAGGAAAAGCTCCTTACAAAAATGTACTAGTTAATGATTTAGTTCTTGACAAAGATGGTAAGAAAATGAGTAAATCTAGAGGAAATACTGTAGATCCATTTGAATTATTTGATAAATATGGAGCTGATGCTTTAAGATGGTATCTATTATATGTATCTCCACCATGGACTCCAATAAGATTTGACGAATCAGGTCTTAGAGAAATACAAAGTAAGTTCATAGGAACTATCAAAAATGTATATAACTTCTTTACATTATATGCAAACACTGATAATGTAAATCCAACTGACTTCTTTGTTGAATACAAAGATAGACCAGAACTTGATAGATGGATATTATCAAGATTTAACAACTTAAAGAAAGAAACAGAAGAAAATCTTGAAATATTTGAAGTTAATAAAACTATAAGAAGTATACAAGCATTTATAAATGATGATTTATCTAACTGGTATATAAGACGTTCTAGAAGAAGATTCTGGGCAACTGAATTAACAGAAGATAAAAAATCAGTATATAACACAACTTATGAGTTATTAACTGAATTATGTAGACTGATAGCTCCATTTGCACCTTACTTATCAGAAGAAATATACAGAAACTTAACTAATGAAGAATCAGTACATCTAGCTAGCTATCCTAGAGCTAACAAAGAATTAATAGATTTAGAGTTAGAAGAAAAAATGGAAATAACTAAAACATTAGTTACTTTAGGGAGAGCATCTAGAGAAGAAAGTAAAATAAAAGTTCGTCAACCAATACAAAAAGTTTTAGTTGATGGAAAATATAAAGAAAGAATAAGTGATGTTGTAGACTTAATAAAAGAGGAATTAAACGTTAAAGAAGTTGTATTTGCTGATGATTTAAGTGAATATATGAACTATAGTTTAAAACCAAACTTCAAAGTTTTAGGTAAAGTTCTTGGAGCGAAAATGAAATTCTTTGCAGGTGCTTTAGGAAAATTAAGTGCTAATGAAGTAGTACCTAAACTAGAAGCTGGAGAAAAAGTAAGTGTTGATTTAGATGGTGAAGCATTTGAGTTTGGTAAAGATGATGTATTAATAAATATATCTTCTAAAGAAGGTTTCGATGTATGTATGGAAAATAACATATTCGTAATATTAGATACTCACTTAACTGAAGAATTAATACAAGAAGGATATGCAAGAGAGTTTATATCTAAAGTTCAACAATTAAGAAAATCTAGCAACTTTGAAGTACTAGATAATATAGATATAAAATACTGTGGTGATGATGAAATAGCTGGTGCAGTTAATAAATTTGAGAATTACATCAAAAATGAAACTTTAGCATTATCTGTCGAAAGAACTACTGATGAAAGTCTAGAAGTATTTGATTTAAATGGTCACAATACAGGAATAAAAGTTATAAGAAAATAATAATTTGGAAACTATAAAAAACTACCTCTTAAGTAGGAATACTTTAAAGAGGTAGTTTTTTTATTTTATCAGAATAATCAATTAAGAATTTAGCGATTTCTCCATATGGAACCTTTTCAGCTTTTAAAATAGCTTGTACAACTAGTCCATCAACTATAGATATTAATAAAAATGAGGCAGCTTTAGCATGAGATTTATCAGATATAATTTCCATGATTTGTTTTTCTAGAGCTGTTCTCCATTCTACATATTTAAGACCGATTCTTTCTTTTAGTGCATCATTTCCTATTATAGCTTCACATAATAAATACATATGAATTCTTCCAGTTCTTTCAATATTGGATATATTTTTCAGCACTATAATGACTAACTCTTCTGTAGTAAAATGATGATTAATTCTATCTAGACAATCAAATAAAGCTTCAGAAATGATATTTAAATGATTATCTGCAATATCAAATATAATATCATCTTTAGATGAGTAATGATAATATAATGTACCTTTACTTATATTAACTTCTTTTGCTATATCAGCTAAAGAAGTATTATTTATACCATTTTTAGTCATTAAATCAATAGAAGCTAATAAAATCTTTTCTTTCATACTATGATTTTGTTTTGTTCCTCTATTTAATTTCATAGTTTAATCCTTCCTGTATATAGTTATAAAAATATTATAATGTCAACAAAAATTATTGTCAAATTTCAGAAAACATTTTCACTTTCTGATTATTGACAAAATATTTTTTTAAAGATAAAATATAATTATTAGTTCGGTCAACTGACCGATAAATATTAACTTATTTAGGGAGAGGTATTTGAATGAAAAATATAAAATTAATAACTGATGGTAGTTGTGATCTTTCACAAGATTTAATCGATAAAAGTCAGATAGAAATAGTTGATATAAAAGTTTCTTTTGGAGAGAGAAGTTACTCAACAAGAGATTTAACAAATAAACAATTTTATGAGATGATGAAAGAGCATAGTGAATTACCAAAAACAGCATGCCCATCTCCAAGTCAATATATAGAAGCATTTGAATGCGAAGAAGATAATATTATAGTTTTTTGCTTAACAAGTAAGTTATCAGGAGTTTATAATTGTGCTTTACTTGCAAAAAATATGTATGAAGAAGAACATGGAAACAAGAAAAGAATTGAAATCATAGATACAACTACAGGATCTATAGGACAAGCCTTATTAATATCTAAAGTAGCTGATATGATATCAGAAGAAAAAGATATGGATGAAATAGTATCTACTATAGAAAAATTAAAAGGTGAATTAGTATTCTATGGTACTTTACACACTTTAGAAAATGCAATAAAGGGTGGAAGAATAAATCCAATAGCAGGTAAGATAATAGGTATTTTAAACTTTAAGGCAATTGTTCATATCAATGATGGAATAGTAAAACCGATTGATAAAGCTAGGGGAGAAAAAAATAGTTTAAATAAAGTTGTTCAATATATGAGAGATAATATTGATAAAGATAAAAATAAAAAGTTAGCTATAGGTCATGCAAATTGTGTTGAAAAAGCATTAAAAATTAAAGAAGCGTTAGAATCAGAATATGACTTTGAAGAAATACTAGTAATTGAAGTTGGACCAGCTATGGGAACTTATACTTCTGAAGGAGCTATACTTATAGCATCATTATAATTTTTAACTTCTTGACAAAATAGATTGTAAAACATATTATTTAATATATATAAATAAAAACCGTTCTAATTTATAGAACGGTTTTTTACTGTTAAAGTAGGAGGCATTATGAAAAAAATCGGAATAATTGGTGCAATGGACCAAGAAGTAAGAACTTTAAAAAGCTTAATGGATATAGAAAAAACTGTTGAAAAAGCAAGTTTAAAATTCTATGAAGGTAAGTTAGAAGGAAAAGATATCGTTTTAGTTCAATGTGGTATAGGAAAAGTAAATTCTGCTTTATGTGCCCAAATATTAATAAGTGAATTTAAAGTTGATGCAGTAGTTAATACAGGTGTTGCAGGAGCTATACATTCATCACTTGGTGTAAATGATATAGTTATATCAACAGAAGCAATACAATATGATGTTGATGCTACAGCTTTTGGATATTCAAAAGGCCAAATACCTCAAATGGATAATTCTGTTTTTATTGCTGATGAAAGACTTATAAATGCAGCATATGAATCAAGTTTAGAACAAGTTAAAGGCAAAGGATTTAACATAGTAAAAGGTAGAGTAGCTACAGGAGATATATTCATAAGTTCTAAAGAATTAAAAGAAGAATTAGAAAATGATTTTAAAGCTTATTGTGGTGAAATGGAAGGTGGAGCTATAGCTCATGCTTGCTATTTAAATAATGTTCCATTTGTCATAATAAGAGCAATGTCAGATAAAGCTGATGGAAGTGCTAATGTTACTTATGATGAATTTGTTGTAGAGGCAGCAGAAAATTCAAAAGATATAGTTTTAAAAATGTTAAGAGCATTATAATTATTAAGGAAGTCGGTGAGACTTCCTTTTTTAGTGTAAATTTTAAAAGTAAAGGCAAAGAATTCTGTGATGAATTTTAGCTTTTGCTTTTGTATTTTTTGAATATTTTTTCACATACTAAATCTAATGCTAAAACTTCATAAAAGGACGTGAAGGAATGAAATTTAAAACATATATTTCTAAGGATAATTTAAAAGGTAAACAAAAAATACAAGAGGATAAAAGATTCATAGATATTGATGAAGAAATAGAAAAATCTTATACGGATAAATGTAAAAAAGATAATGAACAATATATAAGTATTGAGGATCTAGATAGATTTATAAATGGAATGTATTTATCCGATGACTCAAAAAAAGAATTAGGTATTATAAAAAGATATTTAGAAAAACTAATATTAATAATAGAAAGAAGTAGAATTAGAGATTATATGTATTTAACAGATAGCAAAAGAAGATTATTTATAATTAACTTTATTGCTGGTGTTGCAAAAGGATTTGGACAAGCTATTGGTTTTACTATACTTGCAGCAGTTGCACTTGCTTTATTATTTAGTTGGGTAGATTTACCTATTATAGGTAGATACATAGCAAAATTATTAAATATAGTACAACAATATAGAAAATAGATGAGGTGACATTATGGATTTAAGAAAGAAACTAGAAAGAGAAAAAGAAAAAGTAACTAAAACAATTGAAGACATGAATGATAATACATTGTTTGGTGATACAACTAGACATACCAGTGAGAAATATAGTACAGGAGAATTATCAAGCTATGATAATCATATTGGAGATATAGGTACAGATGTATATATGCATGACATGGATAATAGTTTAATAAGTCATGAACAGTATGTTTTAAATGAAATAAATGAAGCTTTAGATAAAATTGAAGAGGGAACTTATGGAATATGTACAAACTGTCATAAAGAAATAGAAAAAGATAGATTAGAAATAATACCAGAAACTACTTTATGTGCTGAGTGTGCAAAACAAATAGTAGTAGGACCTGACATTAGCGAAAGTGTAGATAAGAATCCTTTAAATTCTTATAATGATATGTATTATAGTGAGTATATAAAAGATTTAACTGATTTAAATAAAAATGGTTTAGATGATAATAATGAATAGAAAACGATACTTATTGTAAGGAGTGTTTTAACATGAGAAAAACCATTTATGTATTAATTTGCGTAGTGATGATATTAATGGGTATAAGTATTCGTAATATATATGATGAAAAAATTGAAACAGGAAAATTTGATAATATAAATAATGAATATGATGGATTGATTATCAAGTGTGGAAGTACAGATGAGAAAGTGGTAGCTCTTACTTTTGATGATGGTCCAGATGAAGTATTTACTCCTCAAATTTTAGATATTTTGAAAAAATATAATATTAAAGCCACATTTTTTGTTGTAGGAGAAAAAGTTGAGTATAATAAAAAACTTATAAAAAGAGAATTTGAAGAAGGTCATGAAATAGGAAATCATACCTACACTCATATCAATGTATCTAAAAATGGTTATAATAAAATTAAAAAAGAAATTGTGGATACACAAGATGCAATTAAATCTGTAACAGGAATATATCCAAAAATTTTTAGACCTCCTTATAGAGCGATAAGTAAGGATATGTGTGAAATTATAAGACAGAATGATATGAATATAGTATTATGGTCTTACATAGATGCAAGGGACTGGTCCAGTCCAGGAGTAAGTTCCATAGTAAAAACTATAGAAGATGGAGTTCAAAATGGATGTATAATTCTTTTACATGATTATAATAAAGTAAGAACATCAAAATCTCAGACCATAGAAGCTTTAGAAATAATGATACCTGATTTATTAAAAAAAGGATATAAATTTGTAACTGTATCTGAATTAATAAATCATATGGAAGAGAATAAATCAAAAGAAGAAGTTGCAAACTAAATATTAAGTTATCATAAAAAGCATCTTTTTAGAAATTTGTTTCTTTAAATATGCTTTTTTTGTATAATAAAAAAGATGATATTTATTTAGGAGGGAAAAAGATGTATGAAATTATAATAGCTTTACTTATTGGTTTAGATCAAATAATAAAATACTGGGCTTTAAATTTCTTAAAAGAAATAGGGAGCATACCTGTAATTGAAAATATATTTAATTTGACATATGTGGAAAATAGAGGTGCGGCTTTTGGCATGTTACAAAATAATCAAAGTATATTTATAGTAGTTGCAGCTTTAGCGTCTTGTTATGGTCTTTATTATTTACATACTAAAAAAGTGAATAGTTTTGGAAAAGTAGGTATATTACTAATTATATCGGGAGCCATTGGTAATTTAATAGATAGGGTAAGGTTAGGATTTGTAGTTGACTACTTGGATTTCCATATTATTTGGAGTTATGTATTCAACTTAGCAGATTGTTTTGTAGTAGTAGGAACAATACTTCTATGTGCATATATATTGTTTAATGAAGAATATGAAAAGCAGGTGAAATAATGGACGAAATAAGAGAATTTTTAGTTCTTGAGGAAGAAGAAGGTGAAAGGCTAGACGTATATCTGTCAAGTCAACTTGGAGATATGTCTAGAAGTTATATACAAAAAATAATAAAAGATAAAAAGGTTACTGTTAATAATAAAATAGAAAAAGCAAAATACATAGTAAAAGAAGAAGATAAAATAATAATAGAAATACCAGCGCCAAAATTATTAGAAATTAAGGCTCAGGATATTCCTATAAATATAGTTTATGAAGATAATGATTTATTAATTATAAATAAACCACAAAATATGGTAGTACATCCTGCACCAGGTAACTATGAAAATACACTGGTAAATGCAATACTATATCATTGTAAAGAGAATCTATCATCAATAAATGGTGTTATAAGACCGGGAATAGTTCATAGAATAGATAAAGATACATCTGGATTATTAATGATAGCAAAGAATAATAATGCACATAATTCTTTAGCAGAACAATTAAAGGATCATTCTATAACTAGAGAATATGAATTTATATGTCATGGAGTATTTAAAGAAGATAAAGTAACAGTGGATAGACCTATTGGAAGAAATCCTAAAGATAGATTAAAAATGGCTGTTGTCAAAGATGGAAAAAGAGCTGTAACTCATTTTGAAGTTATTGAAAGGTTTGAAAACTATACTTTAGTTAGAGCTACTTTAGAAACAGGAAGAACTCATCAAATTAGGGTGCATGCAGCTTCTTTAAATCATCCTTTATTAGGGGATCCTTTATATGGGCCAAAGAATAATAAACTAAAAGTAATAGGTCAAACATTACATGCTAAAAAGTTAGGATTTATACATCCTACAAAGAATGAATATGTTGAATTTGATTCAGAATTACCTGAGTATTTTAAAAAGATAATGAACAGAATAAAATAATTTGATAAAGGTAAAATATCCTTGAAAAAAACTTATTATTTCTATATAATAAGTCATAGTAATTAAATACCTTTAAAATGATACAGAGATATCATAAGGCATATAACAATAGAATTTTTATGTAAAAATACTAACTTCTTGTCTTATGAATAAGAAGTTTTTTTTGTACAAAAATATATTTACATTTGGCATGGTATTTAATAGTCGAATTTACATATAAAAATATAACTTTAGGAGGTAAAATATGCAAAAAGCAAAAATAATGGATGAAAAAGCAATAATGAGAGCAATAACAAGAATAAGTCACGAGATTATTGAAAGAAATAAAGGAATAGAAAATATAGTTTTAATAGGTATAAAAACAAGAGGTATTCCGGTGGCAAATAGGATAGCTGATAAAATAGAAACTATAGAAGGGCAAAGAGTTCAAGCAGGACAAATGGATATTACTTTATACAGAGATGATTTAAGTAAAAAGCAAATAGACCCTATAGTAAATGGAACAAAAATAGATTTTGATATTAATGATAAAATCGTAGTTTTAGTAGATGATGTTTTATATACAGGAAGAACTGTAAGATCTGCTTTAAATGCACTTATGGATATAGGCAGACCGAAAGCTATACAATTAGCAGTTTTAGTTGATAGAGGTCATAGAGAGCTTCCTATAAGGGCTGATTATGTTGGGAAAAATGTACCGACATCTAAAAGTGAAATAATATCAGTTAAATTAAGTGAATGTGATAAAGAAGACTCAGTAAGTATTGAAGAATAAAAAATAATTATTTTAGGGGGAAAAAATGAGAAAAGTAATTTTATCGATTCAACATTTGTTAGCTATGTTTGGAGCTACAGTTTTAGTCCCACTTTTAACAGGGTTTGATCCATCAGTAGCAATATTTTGTGCAGGAGTAGGTACGTTAATATTTCACAAATGCACAGATTGGAAGGTACCTGTATTTTTAGGTTCTAGTTTTGCATTTATTTCAGTTATAAATCAAGTTAGTGAGACATTTAATGGAGATTTATCTTATGCACAAGGTGGTATAATTGTGGCTGGTATTATATATGTAGTTATGTCATTTATTGTAAAAGTTGTTGGTCCTGAAAAAGTTAAAAAATATTTTCCACCTCAAGTTACAGGTGCAATGATAATAGTAATAGGATTGAATTTATTACCAACAGCTGTAAATATGGCAATGAACCATATAGGTGTTGCTATTTTGACATTAGGAGTAGCAGCAGGAATAAATAAATTTGTAAGAGGTAGTGCAAGACAATTTGCAGTAATAATAGCCATATTTGTAGGAATAATAGCAAGTATGATCGTAGGAATATCTGATTTCAGTTCTGTATCAAATGCTAGTTATTTCTCGATTCCAAACTTTACAGCACCTAAATTTAGTTTAGAAGCCGTAATAATTATTGCACCAGTAGTTTTAGCAGTATTTATGGAACATGTAGGTGATATAACTACAAATGGTGCTGTAGTTGGCAAAAACTTTTTAGAAAATCCAGGACTTCATAAAACATTACTTGGAGATGGTTTAGCAACTTTATTTGCAGGTCTTATGGGAGGTCCAGCTAATACAACTTATGGTGAAAATACGGCATTACTTGCAATAACAAAAAACTATGATCCGAAATTATTAAGATTAACAGCAGTATTTGCTATAGTTATCTCATGTGTAGGTAAATTTGGAGGATTATTACAAAGTATACCTCAGCCAGTTATGGGTGGGATAAGTATATATTTATTTTCTATGATAACTTTCATAGGTATTAAAACAATAAAGGATAGTAAGTGTTATAAAGAAAGTGCAAATGTATCTGTAATAGCAGTAATACTAGCAGTAGGTCTTACTACTTGTTATATTAAGCATTTTACAGGGATTGAAATAGGTGTACCAATAGCTAGCAATGCTAAATTAACTGGTTTAAGTTTAGCGGCATTAGTGGGAATAATAATAAATAGAGTTATAAATCATAAAGATTTCAAAAAGGAAAAAGATGAATCTATTGGGGAACTTATCGGTAACTAAATAGATTTAAATATATAACAATATTAATCACAAATTATAAATTACTTAATTTATAGTTTGTGATTTTTTTTACTACAATAACTATAATTATAATATATATTTAATAGAATATTGATATTGGGGTGTGAAATAGATGAAAATCGCAAATGTGGTAATAAACAATTATAAATCTATAGGGACACAAAAAAATAATTTAATATTAGAAGATGACGTTACAGCATTAATTGGTAAAAATGATAGTGGAAAAAGTAATGTACTTGAAATATTAGGTGGTATATCTTTTAGACATTATATATTAGACGAATATTATAAATTTAATAATAAATCAAATGAAAATCAAACATCTTTATACGTTGAGCTTAAATTTACAAAAAAAGAATTAGAGAAGTTAAAAGAATATAGGAATTTAGACGAAGAAAATACTACTTTTTATTTTTCACAGAATGAAGAAATTAAATTTAAAGGAGGATTTTCTAGACTGTTTAGTGAAGATTTGGAATTAAGTAAATCCATAGGATACTTGAAAAAAGAGCTAATACCTTACTTAGAGAGTAATTATTATGACAGTAGAGGGAAATGTTATTATAAAGACATAGAAGCTTGTATTGATTCTTTATCAAATATAAGTAATATAATTTGGATTAAATACAAGAAAAGTTTAAACAAATTATTATATATACTGAATTCTTATGGAGGAGATTATATTTGTATAACAAGTGAAGATGATGAAAATGATAATATTAGTAATTTATCGAGTTATGTTACAATTGAAAATGAATATGCAAAAAAAGAATTTATTTATGAGAATGTATACGATGAAAAAAGGTATACGTTAATTAGGCATATTCAAATAGTTAAAAGTAAAATCCGTAAGAAGTACTCTTTATTGCCTAGATTCTATCATAGAAAAAATGAAGAAGAATTGCAAAGTGAGTATCAAATAGAAGAAGTTAAAAAAGAAATTAGAGACAAAAGAGGACCTCTTTATAAGTTTATTTTAGCTAGTCAAGTAAGTCCTGAAGAATATTTACTTGCTATGGAAAATCATGATGAAAACCAACTAGAACTAATGAGAAATAAAATAAAAGAAAAAGTAAAATATAATATACAAAAAAATTTTAATGAGTTTTATAGTGAAGAAAATGTCCAAATTAAGGTTGCTTTTAAAAAGGATGTATTAAAAATACTTGTAAAAACACACGAAAATACGACTAACATAAGTGAAAGAAGCAATGGGCTCAGATGGTATTTAAATTTATTTATTGATATATTAGCTAATGATTTAAAAAATACTAATGTAGTATTTTTATTAGATGAACCAGGAGTGTATCTTCATGTAAATGCCCAAAGAGAATTACTTAGATTATTTTATGATTTATGTAAAAATGATAATCAGGTGGTTTATTCAACTCATTCTCCATATATGATTGATTCTAATAACATAATTAATGTAAGAGCTGTAGAAAAGGATGGAAAGGATAATACTAATATATATAACACTGCTTACGATAATAAATTAAATTCTACATCAAAGAGAGAAACTTTAAGTCCTTTAGTTCAAGCTATAGGTGCTGATTTAAGGTTTAATATAGGTCCACAAGGAGAAAAGTTGAATATAGTTACAGAAGGTATAACTGACTATATGTACTATACTGCTATGCTATATTATTTTAATGTACCAGATGAAAAAATGCCATATATAATACCGTCTGTTGGAGCCGGTAATGTGAATGTCATAGTTTCTATTTTGATAGGATGGGGATGTAATTTTAAAGTTATTCTAGATTACGATAAGGCAGGATTTGTAGAGTGTGACAAATTAATAGAAAACTTAAACCTTAAGTTAAATGAACATATATTTTTTACAAATTGTAGTGATACATACAATCATAAAGATAAAGAAATATATAAATATGCAGAATTTGTAGAGTGTTTAATTAGTGAAGAGGATAAAAATAAGTTTAAAATATATTATACAGATAATAAAACTATGGCTGCTAAAGAATTTTATGATAAAGTGAAAAATAAAGAGATAACTTTAAGTGATGATACAGTAAATAATTTTAAAAGACTATTTATTAAAATGAAAGTAATATAGACTTAAGTAGAAATTAAAAGGCTTCCTTAAAGGAAGCCTTAAATTGATTACTTAACAGTTATATAATCATTAGATACATAACCATAATCATTTTTATACTTAATTTTATACCAACCAGTCTTAGAATCAGTACCGACTATTTCAACCTTAGTGCCAGAAGGCAGTGTGCCAAGTATAGAATAAGAAGTAGAAGGACCTTTTCTAACGTTTAGGTTAGACTTTGTTACACCTGTCTTTGTAGTTGAAACAGGTGGATTGGTATTAGATGTATTTTGAATAGTTATATAATCATTAGATACATAACCATAGTCATTTTTATACTTAATTTTATACCAACCAGTTTTAGAATCAGTACCAACTATTTCAACC
>NZ_JAGHFM010000095.1 GCF_017888745.1 Terrisporobacter sp.
GAGTACTTTAATTATAGCAAGTACTTTGGCAAATCAACCTATAAATGTACTGGCTGAAGAATTAAACGATACTAATATAACAAATATAGCTCAAATTGAAGCAAATTCAGATACTGGGCTTAAAAGCAACAGTTTAAATAAGGTATATTTAGATGGATCAAAAAGTGTATCAGGTTCGGGACAAACAAAAGATGATGCTATTAATAATTTTCAAGATGCTTTAGATTTAGTTGCAAATAATGGAGTTATATATGTTGCAGGAGAAGTAGTTATTCCTGATGATATACATATGCCAAATAAATTAATATTTATCCAACAACAAGAGGGTGGAAGTAAAGGTAAACTTAAATTTGGCAAAAAATTATATGTAAATAATCAGTTATATGTAAATAATATAGAAATGGAATTTTCTTCAAGTGATAAAGATTGCATATTTTTAAATGGAAATTTATTACAAATAAATAATACACAAATAAAAGGAAAACCAAATATTTTTATTGGTTCAGAAGATAAAAATCTTCCTCAAGATATAACTGGGTATCTTAAGATTTCCAATGACAAACTTAGTAAGAATCCTCTTGGAAATATAAACTTAGGTGGTAAAAATGGACACACTATTAACGTAGCATCATTAACTCTAAGAGGTGTTAATGTAGAAGGTATAATATCTGGTGATAATGTTTTAGCAAGATCTAACGCACTTATAGAGAATTCATTAAGTGTAGGTAAGGTTGAAAATATAACAAAATTAAATCTTTATAATGATGTTGTATTAGATGTTCAAGGTGGATTAGAAAATATATTTGAATTGCACTGTGATGAGACAATGATTAAAATTAAAAATGGAGCTAATATTGATGCAGATTATATGTATGGAGTCTTTGTATTAGATATTAACGTACCTGATAATGATAATTTAATAGAAGGTACTTATGTAAAAGGTAAAAGAATTACAGGAGATGTAAATTTAAGTGATAAGTTAATAAGGTCAGGATATAGAGTTAACACAATAAAGGGACAGAACTCTATATCTTTTGATGTATTATCTAATGTATCTACTAATAATGCACCTGTTATAAAAAACTTAAGTGAAATAACTCTTAAAGAAGGTACTACTACAGATTTAAAACTTGGTGTAGAAGCATGGGATTTTGAAGACAAGGATATAACAAATAAAATAGTATTTCCAGATATTGATTTGACAACTTTAACTATAGGAAGACATGAAGTAACATATAAAGTAACTGATAGCCACAACAATACGACTACTATGAATAGGATAATAAATGTAGTATCAAATGAAGCGCCAAAAATAAATGGAGTAAAAGATATAACGATAAAAGTTGGAGAAGTAGACAACTTTAATTTACTTGATGGAATAATAACAACAGATGACCATGATAATAATTTAAAGGTGACTACAACTGGAAAAATAGAAAAGCCATTTCCAGGTACAAATAAAAAATCTACTATAACTTATACAGTAACAGATAGTGATGGAAATACTACTACAGAAACTAGATTAATAACGGTAACTAATCAACTTCCAGTAATAAGCGGAGTAGATAAGATAGTTATCAAAAAAGGTCAATCTATAGATTTATTATCAGGAGTTCAGGGATCAGATGAAGAAGATGGAGATATAACAAAGAATATAGTGATAACAGGAAGTGTTGATATAAATAAAGAAGATACATATAAATTAACTTATACAGTAAAAGATAGTGATGGAAATACTACTCAGATAGAAAGATTAGTAGTTGTTGAGAAAAGCTATGAAATTGTGCCTCCAACTGAAGAGTTAGAAAGTTCATTACCGCCTGTAATAGTTGAAGCAATAAATAATAATTTAGTAAATTTAAATTCAGGAACAGGAACAGTAGATAATCCATTTGAAATAGAATTTAATAACATTAGTGATGATAAATTAGATAGTTTATTATCAAATCTAAATGGTCTTAATACAAAAGTAAATAGCTTAGAAAATAAGACTGGATACACATTTGTAAATATTACAATATCAAAAGATAGCAACTTTAAGACTTTTAAAGTATCTGATTCTGGAGATTTAAAAGAAGAAACTCATATAGTATTAAAAGTTAAAGATGAGTATTCAAATATAGCTGATAAACTTAGAGATTTTGCTAAAAATAATATTGAAGATTCTAAGGATGATAACTTAAATAGTGATGTAAATAACAATACAAACAATAATACAGATAACAATACAAATAATAATAATACAAATAAAGATGACACTATAGATAATAATAATGTAAATAATGGTAGTACAAACTCTGATAATAATAAGCCTACAGAAGATAATCCAAAGACAGGAGATTATGTAAGTCTAGGAATGTTAAGTTCATTAGCATCACTAAGCTTATCAGGTATAATCTTAAATACTTTTGGAAGAAAGAAAAATAAAAAATAATAATAAAAAATAAATCCCAAGTTCAAAAGAGCTTGGGATTTTATAGCTATTTTATAAAATAAAATTTGACAAACATTAGAATTAATTTATATAATATTACTGAAATAACAATTTTAAGTTTGGAGTGATTATATGAAAAGGGTAGAAACAATAGGTTTTGAAATTAAAACTATAAGCAACCTTATAAAGAGAAAAATTAATGAAAGCCCTTTTGAGTTTAATGATCTTACTGGAATGCAAGGTTGGATACTTAAATATGTTCATATTCAATCACAATATGGTAATGTATTTCAAAAGGATATAGAAAAAGAATTTAAGATTAGACGTTCAACAGCAACAGGAATACTCCAATTACTTGAAAAAAATAGATATATTATAAGAGAATCAGTAGTAGAGGATGCCAGGTTAAAAAAAATAGTTTTAACTGAGAAAGCTATAAGGGCTCAGGAAGAATTAACTGAAAGAGTTGAGAAGCTTGACAAC
>NZ_JAGHFM010000096.1 GCF_017888745.1 Terrisporobacter sp.
GAGCTAATGAACAACTTAAATTACTTCAAAAGTGAATTATTTAGCTTAAGATTCCAATTAGCTACTGGTCAATTAGAAAATACAGCAAGAATAAAGTTTGTTAAGAAGGATATAGCAAAAGTTAAAACTGTTCTTGCTGAAAGAAAGTTATACGAAACTAGAGCTTAATTTGGAAAGGAGGCTTTTTAAACATGGAAAGAGGAAGAAGAAAAGTAAGAATAGGCCGTGTTGTAAGTAACAAAATGGATAAAACTATAGTAGTTGCTGTTGAAGATTTCGTACGTCATGAGTTATATAACAAGCCTGTTAAAAGAACTAAAAAGTTCAAGGCTCACGATGAAAACAATGTATGTCAAATCGGAGATAGAGTTAAGATAATGGAAACTAGACCTTTATCAAAAGATAAAAACTTTAGATTAGTGGAAGTTATCGAAAAAGTTAAATAGTTTTGCGAAAAGGAGGTATTACGATATGGTACAACAAGAATCACGTTTAAAAGTTGCTGACAATTCTGGTGCAAAGGAACTTTTATGTATCCGTGTATTAGGTGGAAGTAAAAGAAGATATGGTAACGTAGGTGACGTAATCGTTGCTACTGTTAAAAGTGCAACACCTGGTGGAGTTGTAAAAAAAGGTAAAGTTGTTAAAGCTGTAATAGTTAGAACAAAAAAAGGCATTAAACGTAACGACGGATCTTATATAGCATTCGACGAAAATGCTGCAGTTATAATAAAAGATGATAAAACTCCAGTAGGAACTCGTATATTCGGGCCTGTTGCAAGAGAGTTAAGAGATCATGACTTTATGAAAATAGTATCTCTAGCTCCAGAAGTACTATAATAAGGAGGTGCAATAGGACATGATGCGTGTTAAAAAAGATGATACAGTTGTTGTTATAGCTGGTAAAGATAAAGGAAAGCAAGGGAAAATAGTAAAAGTATTCCCTAAGACTAATAAAGTATTAGTTGAAGGTGTTAACATAGTAACTAAACACCAAAAACCAAGTGCTATGAACCCACAAGGTGGAATAGTAAATAAAGAAGCTGCTATACACGTTTCAAATGTAATGCCAGTTGATCCTGAAACAGGAAAAGGAACTAGAGTTAGATTTGAAATGAGAGACGGTAAAAAAGTTAGAGTAGCTGTTAAGAGCGGAAAAGAAATATAATATAGCTTGAAAGGAGGGACCTTAAATGGCTTCTAGATTACAAGAAAAATATAACAATCAAGTTGCTCCAGCTATGATGGAGAAATTTGGATACAAAAATATAATGGAAATACCTAAGTTAGATAAAATAGTTATCAATATGGGTGTTGGAAATGCTAAAGAAAATCCAAAAGGATTAGAAAAAGCAGTAGAAGAAATGGAATTAATATCTGGTCAAAAACCAGTTATAACTAGAGCTAGAAAATCAGTAGCTAACTTCAAATTAAGAGAAGGTATGCCAATAGGTGCAAAAGTTACATTAAGATCTGATAAAATGTACTACTTCTTAGATAAATTAGTTTCTGTTACTTTACCAAGGGTTAGAGACTTCAGAGGAGTTAATGCTAATGCTTTCGATGGTAGAGGAAACTATGCTTTAGGTGTTAAAGAACAAATAATATTCCCAGAAATCGAATATGATAAAATAGATCAAGTTAGAGGAATGGATATAATATTCGTTACTACAGCTAAAACAGACGAAGAAGCTCGTGAATTATTAAAATTATTAGGAATGCCATTTTCTAAATAATTAAAGGAGGGATTCCAGTGGCTAGAAAAGCGATGGTTGTAAAACAACAGAAAAAGCAAAAATATTCAACAAGAGAATATACTAGATGCTCAATATGTGGTAGACCACATTCTGTTATAAGAAACTTCGGTATATGCCGTATATGCTTTAGAGAATTAGCTTATAAAGGTCAAATACCTGGTGTAAGAAAAGCAAGTTGGTAAGATTTTTTTAAAAGTGAAAGGAGGGTTTCAATATGACAATGACAGATCCAATAGCAGATATGCTTACTCGTATAAGAAATGCAAACACTGTTAAGCATGAAACTGTTGACGTTCCTGCTTCTAACATAAAGAAAGAGATAGTTAGAATCTTATTAGAAGAAGGTTTCGTTAGAGGTTATGATGTTATAGAAGATGAGAAACAAGGAATAATAAGAATACAATTAAAGTACGGACAATCAGGCGAAAGAGTTATACAAGGTATAAAAAGAATATCTAAACCTGGTATGAGAGTTTATACAAATGCTTACGAAGTACCAAAGGTATTAAATGGATTAGGAATATCTATAATATCTACTTCAAAAGGTATATTAACTGATAAACAAGCAAGAAAAGAAAATGTTGGTGGAGAAGTAATCTGCTACGTTTGGTAATCAATCGAACTAAGTAAGGAGGTGCGACTATGTCAAGAATAGGTGTTAAACCAATAACAGTACCAGCTGGTGTTGAAGTTACTATAGCTGCTGATAACACAGTTACAGTAAAAGGACCTAAAGGAACTTTAACAAAGCAATTTGATGGTGCTTTAACTATAAAACAAGAAGGAAATGTTATAACTGTTGAAAGACCAACAAATAACAAACAACACAGATCATTACACGGATTAACTAGAACATTAATAGATAACATGGTAATAGGTGTAAATACTGGTTTCGAAAAGAAATTAGAATTAGTAGGTGTTGGATACAGAGCACAAAAACAAGGAAATAAATTAGTTATGAACTTAGGATACTCTCACCCAGTTGAGATGGTAGACCCAGAAGGAATAACTGTAGAAGCTCCAAATCAAACTGAATTAGTAGTAAAAGGTATAGACAAACAATTAGTTGGTAACTATGCTGCTAAAATAAGAGACTGGAGAAAACCAGAGCCATACAAAGGTAAAGGTATAAGATACGCTGGTGAAGTTGTAAGACGTAAAGAAGGTAAAACTGGTAAAAAGTAAGCCTAATTAAATAAAGGTTGAAAGGAGTGAGCTCAATGTTAAAGAAAGCTGATAAAAATGCTATAAGACTTCAAAGACATAAGAGAGTAAGAAAAAGAATATCTGGAACTACTCAAAGACCAAGATTATGTGTATTTAGAAGTTCAAACAATATATACGCTCAAATAATAGATGACACTAATAGAGTAACTCTTGTTGCTGCATCTTCTTTAGAAGCAGAAGTAAAGGGTGCTGTTAATCATACAGGAAATAAAGAAGCAGCTAAATTAGTTGGACAATTAGTAGCTAAGAAAGCTGTAGAAAAAGGTATAACTGAAGTTGTATTCGACAGAGGTGGATACTTATATCACGGAAGAATAAAAGAGTTAGCTGAAGCTGCAAGAGAAGCTGGTCTTAAATTCTAATTAAAAAAGGAGGGACATGCACATGCGTCAAATAATAGATGCGAGACAACTAGACTTACAAGAAAAAGTTGTTGAAGTAAGACGTGTTACTAAAGTTGTTAAAGGTGGTAGAAACTTTAGATTCGCAGCTTTAGTAGTTGTTGGAGATGAAAACGGACACGTTGGAATAGGTTCTGGAAAAGCTATGGAAGTTCCAGACGCTATAAGAAAAGCAGTAGAAGATGCTAAAAAGAATCTTATAAGAGTACCTATGGTAGGAACTACTATACCTCACGAAGTTATCGGACACTTCGGTGCTGGAAGAATAATAATAATGCCAGCTCAAGAAGGTACAGGAGTTATCGCTGGTGGTGCTGCTAGAGACTTATTAGAATTAGCTGGATTAAAAGACGTTAGAGCGAAATGCTTAGGGTCAAGAAATCCAAGAAATATGGTTAATGCTACAATAGAAGGACTTAAATCTCTTAAAACAGCTGAAGATATAGCTAAATTAAGAGGTAAAAAAGTTGAAGATCTTTTAGGCTAAGGAGGTAGTGTGAAATGGCTAAATTACAAATCAAATTAGTTAGAAGTACAATAGGAACTACTCCTAACCAAAGAAAAAACGTGGAAGCGTTAGGATTAACAAAAAGAGAACAAGTAGTTGTTAAAGAAGATAATGCCCAAATGAGAGGTATGATCGCAAAAGTTAGTCACTTAGTTGAAGTAACTGAAATATCTGAATAATTATTTACGAAATAAGAAGGAGGTGCAATCCATGAAACTACATGAGTTAAGACCTGCTAAAGGAGCAGTAAAAGCTAAGAAAAGATTAGGTAGAGGTACTGCTACTGGTCAAGGTAAAACTGCAGGACGTGGACAAAAAGGACAAAAGTCTCGTTCAGGTGGTGGAGTTAGAGTAGGATTTGAAGGTGGACAAATGCCACTAGCTAGAAGACTTCCTAAGAGAGGTTTCACAAATCCATTCAAAAAAGAATATACAGAAGTTAACGTTGAACTTTTAAATAGATTCGAAAATGGTACTGAGGTAACTGCAGAATTATTAAAATCTACAGGTGCTGTAAGTAAAATAGAAAAAGACGGTATAAAAATATTAGGACAAGGAACTCTTGAAAAAGCTGTTACAGTTAAAGCTGCTAAATTCACAGCTTCAGCTCAAGAGAAAATAGAAAAAGCTGGAGGAAAAGCAGAGTTAGTTTAATCTGTGGATTCTAGCAATACTTGTGGGGTGATTACGTGCTATCAAAGATAAAACAATCTTGGAAAGTAAAAGATGTAAGAAAAAGAATTTTATATACCCTAATGATGATTCTAATATTTAGAATAGGTACTACTATACCAGTTCCTGGAGTCAATACCAGTATTATACAGGGTATGGTAGGCAACAATAGCCTACTTTCCCTATATAATATGTTTGTCGGTGGAGCTTTTAGTAACTTTACTTTATTCGCACTAGGTATAGGACCGTTTATAACAGCTTCAATTATTATACAACTTCTTACTATAGGTTTTGATAGTTTAAAAGAACTACAAAAGTCTGGTGAAGAAGGAAGAAAAAAAATGAATTTATATACTAGATACACAGCTTTAGCGTTAGGATTCGTACAAGCTATAGGTATTACTCTTGGTATTGTAAGAGGAGCTTTAGCATCAGATAGTATATTCTTCATTTCTACTGTAATAGTAACTTTAGTTGCAGGTAGTATGCTTGTAATGTGGATGAGTGAAAGAATTACTGAAAAAGGTTTAGGCAACGGTAGTTCGATAATAATATTTGTTGGTATTATATCAAGAATACCTACTGATCTTATAAGAACAGTAAAAAATGTTCAAGATGGAAACTTAGCTTTATGGGCAGCTATATTAGTTGCTGTAGTAATGCTTATAACAATAACAGCTGTTACATTTATAAATGAGGCAGTTAGAAAAATACCAGTACAATATGCTAAAAGAGTAGTTGGAAGAAAGTTATATGGAGGACAAAGTTCTCATATACCTATGAAAGTCAACCAGTCAGGTGTTATGCCAATAATATTTGCTAGTTCGCTTTTAGCCTTCCCTCAAACTATAGCAATGTTCATGGGAGAAAGTGCTCAGACATTTGTATCAACTTACCTAAGTACAAGTTCAGACATAGGTTTTTGGATATATAGATCTTTAGAAGTTCTATTGATAGTATTTTTCTCATATTTCTACACTACTATATCATTTAATACTGAAGATATAGCAGAAAATATGAAAAACAATGGTGGATTTATTCCTGGTATAAGACCTGGAAAACCTACAATTGATTATTTAAACAAAATATTATCAAAGCTAACATTAGCAGGAGCTATATTCTTAGCTATAATTGCTATGATACCAGCGTTTACAGTACATTTCTTAAATACAGAAATGGCACTTGCTGGAACATCTATACTAATCGTTGTAGGGGTAGCTCTTGAACTTAAGAGACAATTAGAGTCACACCTTGTTATGAGAAGTTATCAAGGATTTTTAAAATAAATTGGAGATGATAGTATGAGACTTATATTATTAGGACCTCCTGGAGCTGGTAAAGGTACTCAAGCTGCAGGAATAGTTGAAAAATACCAGATACCTCATATATCAACAGGAGATATATTCAGAAAAAACATAAAAGAAGGAACAGATCTTGGTAAAAAAGCTAAAGAGTATATAGATCAAGGTTTATTAGTTCCTGATGAATTAACTGTTGGCTTAGTTACAGACAGAATATCTCAAGATGACTGTGAAAATGGGTTCATGTTAGATGGTTTCCCAAGAAACGTATCTCAAGCAGAACAGTTAGATGCTTTCTTAAAAGAAAATGGAATAGCATTAGATAAAGTTATCAATATAGAAGTTGATAAAGAAAAATTAGTAGCAAGAGCAGTTGGCAGAAGAATCTGTAAATCTTGCGGTGCTACTTTCCATATAGAATTTAACCCTTCAAAAGAAGAAGGAGTTTGTGATATATGTAAAGGTGAGCTTTATCAAAGAGCTGACGACAATGAAGAAACTGTGTCAAAAAGAATACAAGTATACTTAGATGAGACTAAACCATTAGCTAATTATTATTCTCAAGCAGGTATAATAGCTGATATAGATGGTCAACAATCTATAGATAAAGTATTTAATGATATAGTAGCTGCTTTAGAGAGTAAATAATAATGATTATTTTAAAATCTAAGGCAGAAATAGAACTTATGAGAGAGGCAGGCAAAATTGTTGCTGATACTCATGAAGTTATAAAAGAAGCTATTATTCCGGGAATATCTACTTTAGAGTTAGATAGAATAGCTGAAGAAAATATAAGAAAATATAATGCAGTACCGTCTTTTAAAGGCTATGGAGGATTTCCAGGAAGTATATGTGCTTCTATAAACAATAAAGTTGTACATGGAATTCCTGGTAATGAAATAGTAAAAGAGGGGGACATTATAAGTATAGATATAGGAGCCTATTATAAAGGATATCATGGTGACTGTGCGAAAACTCACGGGGTTGGCCTGATATCTGAAGAAAATAGGAAACTAATAGAAGTTACAAAAGAAAGCTTCTATGAAGGACTTAAGTTCGCGAAAGTTGGATATAAACTTTCAGATATCTCACACGCAATACAAGCACACACAGAAAATAATGGTTTTTCAGTAGTTAGATCATTAGTTGGCCATGGAATTGGTAGAAATCTTCATGAGTCACCTAATATACCTAATTATGGCAAACCTAATAAAGGTCCTAAGTTAGAGCCAGGAATGGCACTGGCTATAGAGCCTATGATTAACCAAGGTAGTTACCATGTAAAATGTTTAGCTGATGGCTGGACCATTGTAACTAGCGATGGAAAAAACTCTGCTCATTACGAGCATACGATAGCAATAACAGAGGATGAACCTTTAATATTAACAAGTTTATAAAACTTATAATATAAGTGCTATCACAAATTTACAGATTAAAATTAATTTTTAAAATGTAAAAATCAAAAAAGTTAAGCACTTATAAAAGATATGAAATAATTTTTAAGAGCTAACTTACTAAGCCAATAAATTGGCTTGTGAAATGGAGGGCTGATTCTTTAATGGCCAAAAAAGATGTTATAGAATTTGAAGGTACAGTTATTGAAAACTTACCTAACGCTATGTTTAAAGTCAGACTAGAGAATGGACATGAAGTATTATGTCATTTATCTGGTAAGTTAAGAATGAACTTCATAAGAATTCTTGAAGGTGATAAGGTTAATGTTGAGCTTTCACCTTATGATCTTACAAGAGGAAGAATTACTTGGCGTAAGAAATAGGCTATGTACTAGTCTAAGGAGGGATAATAATGAAGGTAAGACCGTCAGTAAAACCAATGTGCGAAAAATGCAAAATCATTAAAAGAAAAGGTAAAGTAATGGTTATATGCGAAAATCCTAAGCACAAACAAAAACAAGGATAATAAAATATTTCTAGCATAAAGTTGTATAATATGTTATAATATTTAAATGTGACATTGACTGGATGCGTTGGAAATACAATATTTGAATAGATTTTATGAATTTATTTAAATAAAAAGTTTAATAGTAAAAATAACTAAGTCGTAGGAGGTGCAAGTAATGGCAAGAATCGCTGGGGTAGATTTACCTAGAGAAAAAAGAGCGGAGATAGGCTTAACTTATATATATGGTATAGGTAGAGCAACTGCTAATGAAATATTAGCAAAAGCTGAGATAAATCCAGATGTTAGAATCAAAGATTTATCAGATGATGAAGTTAATACATTAAGAAGAATAATAGACAATGATTTCTTAGTTGAAGGTGACTTAAGAAGAGAAATTGCATTAAATATAAAAAGATTAAGAGATATAAAATGCTACAGAGGTATAAGACATGCTAAAGGTTTACCACTAAGAGGGCAAAAAACTAAGACTAACGCTAGAACTAGAAAAGGTCCTAGAAAAACTGTATCTCGTAAAAAGAAAAAATAATAAATAGATAGGAGGGAAATCGAACAATGGCTAAACAAAAAAAGAAAGTTACTCGTGTAAGAAGAAGAGAACGTAAAAACATAGAGCGTGGTCAAGCACATATACAATCAACTTTTAACAATACTATAATAACTTTAACTGACGTTCATGGAAATGCTATATCATGGGCATCTTCAGGACAATTAGGATTCAAAGGTTCTAGAAAGTCAACTCCATTTGCTTCTCAAATGGCTGCTGAAACTGCTGCTAAAGCTGCAATGGAACACGGTTTAAAAAGTGTAGAAGTATTCGTAAAAGGACCAGGTTCAGGAAGAGAAGCTGCTATAAGAGCTTTACAAGCTACTGGACTAGAAGTAACAATGATCAAAGATGTTACTCCAATCCCACACAACGGATGTAGACCACCAAAAAGAAGAAGAGTATAATTAGGAGGTGTAATTATGGCAAGATATACTGGTGCATCATGCAGACAATGCCGTAGAGAAGGAATGAAATTATTCCTTAAAGGTGATAGATGTTATACAGATAAATGTGCTATAGTTAAAAGAAACTATGCTCCAGGACAACATGGACAAGGGAGAAAGAAAGTTTCTAACTATGGTTTACAATTAAGAGAAAAACAAAAAGTTAAAAGAATATACGGAGTTTTAGAAACTCAATTCAGAAATTTATATGAACGTGCTGAGAAAATGTCAGGTAAAACTGGTGAAAACTTATTAAGCTTATTAGAAAGAAGATTAGATAATGTTGTTTACAGAATGGGATTAGCTAACTCTAGAAAAGAAGCTAGACAATTATTAACTCATGCACACTTTACTTTAAATGGTAAAAAAGTTGATATACCTTCAATAACTGTTAAAGTTGGAGATGTTATAGCTGTTAAAGAAACTTCAAAATCATCAGCTAAATTTAAAGGTATAGTAGAAGCTAACACAAGAATAGCTCCAAGATGGATAGATGCAGATGTTCAAAACATGACTGCTACAGTTACTGCTCTTCCAAACAGAGAAGATATAGATCTTGAAATAGCTGAACACTTAATCATAGAGCTTTATTCTAAATAATAAGCACTTTTTAATAATACTTATAAAAAGTGTTTACCCTCAGTGGATTAATAAATTTGAAGGAGGGTTTTGTCCATGATAGAAATAGAAAAACCAAAAGTAGACATTATAGAACTTGGTGAAGATTATAGATATGGAAAATTTGTCATTGAACCTTTAGAAAGAGGATATGGAATTACTATAGGAAATGCTCTAAGAAGAATATTATTATCTTCTTTACCTGGTGTGGCTGTAAATTCTATAAGAATAGATGGTGTTCTTCATGAATTTTCGACAGTACCAGGAGTTAAAGAAGATGTTACTGAGATAATATTATCTTTAAAAGAACTTTCTGCTACTATAGATGGTGAAGGAAGTAGAACTCTTAAAATTCAGGCTCAAGGACCATGTACTGTAAAAGGATCAGACATAATCTGTCCACCAGATGTACAAATATTAAGTGAAGACTTAGAAATCGCAACTTTAGATGATAATGCTAAGCTTAATATGGAAATATACATCGACAAAGGTAGAGGATATGTTCCAGCCGAGGAAAATAAAACAGAAAATATGCCTATAGGTGTTTTACCTGTAGACTCAATATACACTCCCGTACAAAAAGTTAGCTACCATGTAGAAAACACTAGAGTTGGTCAAAAATCAGATTATGATAAATTAACACTAGAAGTATGGACTAATGGAAGCATTAATCCTCAAGAGGGTATATCTCTTGCAGCTAAAGTATTAGTTGAACATTTAAATCTATTTATTGACTTAACAGAGCATGTAAGCAATGTTGAAATAATGGTAGAAAAAGAAGAAGATCAAAAAGAAAAAGTTCTTGAAATGACTATTGAAGAACTTGATTTATCAGTTAGATCTTACAACTGTTTAAAAAGAGCGGGAATTAATACAGTTGAAGAATTAGCAAATAAATCAGAAGATGATATGATGAAGGTTAGAAACCTTGGTAAAAAATCACTTGAAGAAGTTATTCAAAAATTAGAAGAACTAGGTTTAGGTCTTAAACCAAGCGAAGAATAGGCGAGCAAAGGAGGGATTGGCGTGGCTAATTACCGTAAATTAGGACGTGTGACATCACACAGAAACCTTATGTTAAGAAACTTAGTAACTGATTTACTAAGAAATGGTAGAATAGAAACTACAGTAACAAGAGCTAAAGAAACTCGTAGAATGGCTGAAAAGATGATAACTCTTGCTAAAAGAGGAGATCTTCATGCTAGAAGACAAGTTTTAGCTTATGTTATGGATGAAACAGTAGTAAATAACTTATTCACTGATATAGCTCCAAAATATGCTGAGAGAAATGGTGGATATACTAGAATAATCAAAAAAGGGCCAAGAAGAGGCGATGCTGCTGAAATGGCATTTATTGAATTAGTATAGTAAATAGTTAATATATATAGAAAAAAGATTAAGTTTGATGGGCTTAATCTTTTTTTTTATGCAAATAATAATATTAAAAAAATTCATACTCATAAAAGTAACTATATAATCAAAGCAATTATCATTTTTAATTAGAACTGTGATATAATATTAAGATAAAAAAATAAAGTTTACTACTTTAAGAAGGAGTAGAATAGATGAACAATATTATAAATGTAAACAATGTTTCATATGAATACATGACTGAAGAATCTAGTTTCAAAGCTATAGATGACTTAAGTTTAGATGTTAAGCAAGGAGAGTTTGTAGCTATTATAGGACATAATGGTTCAGGAAAATCTACATTATCTAAAAATTTAAATGCAATTTTAATGCCTACAAAAGGGAACATTATTATAGATGGTAATGATACTAAAGATGAAGAAAAATTATGGGATATAAGACAGACTGCAGGTATGGTATTTCAAAATCCAGATAACCAAATTGTTGCAACTATAGTAGAGGAAGATGTAGCATTTGGTCCTGAGAACTTAGGTATTGAACCTAGATTAATAAGAGAAAGAGTAAAAGAAGCTCTTGAGAGTGTTGGTATATATGAACTAAGAGATAGACAACCACACCTATTATCTGGAGGTCAAAAACAAAGAGTTGCAATTGCAGGTATTATAGCTATGAGACCTAAATGTATAATATTTGATGAAGCTACAGCTATGTTAGATCCATCAGGTAGAAAAGAAGTAATGAACGTAATAAATAAACTTAATAAGGAAGAAAATATTACAGTATTACATATAACTCATTATATGGAAGAGGCTGTAGATGCTGATAGAGTTATAGTTATGGACAAAGGGCGTAAATTATTAGAAGGAACACCAAAAGAAGTATTTAAAAATATTGATACTTTAAAGAAAATAGGATTAGATGTTCCTTATATGACAGAACTAGCCACTTCTTTGAGAAAAGAAGGATTAGATATAGAAGATGATATATTAACAGTAGATGAGATGGTGGTGAAATTATGTCAATTGTAGTAAAAAATTTAACTTATATATATGATGAAGGAATGCCTTTTGCAAATAAAGCATTAGACAATATATCATTTGAGATAAAAGATAGGGACTTCGTGGGACTTATAGGACATACTGGTTCAGGTAAATCAACACTTATTCAACATTTAAATGGACTTATAAAGCCCTCATCAGGTGATATATATGTAAATGATTTTAAAATAACAGATCCTAACTTGAATTTAACAGAAGTAAGAAAAAGGGTAGGTATAGTATTCCAATATCCTGAGTACCAACTGTTCGAGGAAACTGTTGAAAAAGATATAGCTTTTGGTCCTTCTAATTTAGAATTAAGTGAGGAAGAAATATCAATCAGAGTTAGAGAGTCTATGGAAGCTGTAGGACTTAATTATGAAGAATATAAAGATAAATCGCCATTTGATTTATCTGGAGGACAAAAACGTAGGGTTGCTATAGCAGGTGTCATAGCAATGAATCCAGAACTATTAATACTTGATGAACCTACTGCTGGATTAGATCCAGGAGGTAGAGATGAAATCTTTGATTTAATCAGAAAATTACATGAAGAACGCAACATGACAATTATATTATCTTCTCATAGTATGGATGATATGGCTAAGATAGCTAAAAACATAATAGTTATGAACCATGGAAAAATAGAATTTATGGGATCACCTAGAGAAATATTCAATGAACATGCCCCTAGGTTAAAAGAAATAGGATTGGATATACCACAAGTTTTAGAATTAGCTATAAAGCTAAGAGATAAAGGTTTTGATATAAGAAATGATGTATTAACAATAGATGAGATAAAAGAAGAAATACTAAAATTTATGAAAGGAAGAAAGATATGTTAAAAGATATAACGATAGGTCAATATTATCCTGCAAATTCTTACATTCATAAGTTAGATTCAACAACTAAGCTTGTTGGAACATTAGTATTCATGGTATCTTTATTTGTAGTAAATAAGTTTTGGCCATACTTATTAATAGCAGCTTTGTTAGTAGCAGTAATAAAAATGTCAGATATACCTCTTAAATATATTATGAAAGGTATAAAGCCACTAAGATGGATTATACTATTTACATTTGTAATTAATATTTTCTTCTTACCAGGAGAAGTTATATGGAAATTTGGTTTCCTAACGTTAACAAAAGAAGGAATTAGGCAGGCTATATTCATGTCTATTAGATTAGTATTCTTAGTAATAGGTACATCTTTATTAACTCTTACAACATCTCCTATACAACTTACAGATGGTATAGAGAGAATGCTTAATCCTTTAAAGAAAGTAGGAATGCCTGTTCATGAGTTAGCTATGATGATGACTATTGCATTAAGATTCATACCTACTTTATTAGATGAAACAGATAAAATTATGAAAGCTCAAATGTCTAGAGGGGCTGACTTTGAAAGTAGTAATATTATAAATAGAGCTAAAAATTTAGTGCCATTATTAGTACCTTTATTCGTAAGTGCCTTCAGAAGAGCTGATGAATTAGCAATGGCTATGGAAGCAAGATGTTATAGAGGTGGCCAGAATAGAACTAAGATGAAAGAAGCTGTTATTACGAAAGCAGATTATACAGCATATGTTTTACAAGTTGTATTTTTGGCAATCATAACAGTAACTAGATTTATATAGATGAGGATATAAATGAGAAACTTAAAGCTTACAATACAATATGATGGTAATAAATATTGTGGTTGGCAAAAACAACCTAACTCTCCAGGCATACAGGGTACAATAGAATATGCTATCTATGAAATAACAAAAGAAAAAGTGAATATAACAGGCTCAGGTAGAACTGATGCTGGTGTACATGCTTTGGGTCAAGTTGCAAACTTTAAGACTAATACAAGCATACCAGCTAATCGAATACCAGATGCATTGAATGCTAAGCTACCTAAAGATATATCTATAATAAGCTGTGAAGATGTAAATGAAGATTTTCATTCTAGATACAGTGCAAAAGGTAAAATATATAGATATTTAATCTACAATAAACCTTATAGAAGCCCATTATACAAGGATACATCTTATCATGTTAAATATGATTTAGATATCAACAAAATGCGCGCAGAAGCTAAGTCATTGGTTGGTACATATGATTTTAAAGGTTTCATGAGTTCTGGTTCATCTGTTAAAGATACAGTAAGAACTATATATGATATTAGCATAAAAGAAAATGAAGATTTAATTGTATTAGAAGTAGAAGGTAATGGATTTTTATATAATATGGTTAGGATAATTGTGGGTACATTAATCGATATAGGTAGAGGCAGAATTACTAAATCTATGAATGAAATAATCCAATCACAGGATAGAGGAGAATGCGGTCATACTGCGCCTGCACATGGATTATTTCTCAAAAAAGTTCATTATTAAACTTGACACGCTTGGGTCATTGTATTAAAATGAATAAGAGTGTGCTAGTAAGTCCACATTGCCCCGGACTTTATATATACGGTAGAAAAAATAAATTAAAAAATTAAGGAGGGACAACCATGAAGAGTTATATAGCTAAGCCAGCTGAAGTACAAAGAAATTGGTACGTAGTTGATGCTGAAGGAAAAACATTAGGTCGTCTTGCTACAGAAATAGCAACTATATTAAGAGGGAAACACAAAGTAACATTTACACCACACGTAGACGGTGGAGATTTTGTTGTTGTTGTAAACGCAGCAAAAGTTCAATTAACAGGAAAAAAATTAGATCAAAAATTATATAGATACCACACTGGTTATGTAGGTGGATTAAAAGAAATAACTTACAGAGAAATGATGGAAAAGAAACCAGAAGAAGTAGTAGCACATGCAGTTAGCGGAATGTTACCAAAAAATAAATTAAGAAGCAGAATGATGACTAGATTAAGAGTATTCGCAGGTGCTGAACATACACATGCAGCTCAAAACCCAGTTGAATTAAACTTCTAGTATTATAATAGGTGAAAGGAGGAGTTATCATGGAAAAAGTTCAATTCTACGGAACAGGAAGAAGAAAAAGCTCTGTAGCTAGAGTTAGATTAGTTGCAGGTGAAGGAAATATAGTAGTTAATGGAAGAGATGTTGAAGAATACTTCAACTACGAAACATTAATAAGAGATGTTAAACAACCATTAGTTTTAACAAGCAATGAAAATAAATACGATGTAATAGTAAAAGTTGAAGGTGGAGGATTCACTGGACAAGCTGGTGCTATAAGACACGGTATATCAAGAGCTTTATTAAAAGCTGATGCAGAATTAAGACCAGAATTAAAAAAAGCTGGATTCTTAACAAGAGATGCAAGAATGAAAGAAAGAAAGAAATATGGTTTAAAAGCTGCAAGAAGAGCGCCTCAGTTCTCAAAAAGATAGTTTTTATCATATATTCAAAATATTTCAAATTGTATATACAGGATGTTTTTCAACTATTTGTTGGAGAACATCCTTTTTTTGTTACTTAAACATTAAAATATATGTGCTAAAAAAGCTGGCTTCTAATAAAGTCAGCTTTTCATAATATTGATATTAAACCCCAGACAAGGAATGACGTTATTGATAATATTAGCCAAGGGGATTTTTTATATTGAGATTATTTGTTTGTAGTATTTTATTTCTTATTTATAATTTTCTGATCTGACTTCAAAGTATGATTGAGGATGCTCACAGACAGGACATGTCTTAGGAGCAGTCTTTCCGTAATGTATATGACCACAATTTTGACAAATCCAATAAACTTCCTCATTTTTTTTGAATACTGTTTCATTTTCTAAGTTTTCAAGAAGTTTAAGATATCTTGATTCGTGTTCTTTTTCTATTTTTCCTATGGCTTTAAATAAATAAGCTATTTTAGTGAAACCTTCTTCTTTTGCTACTTTTTCGAACTCTGCATACATATCTGTCCATTCATAATTTTCTCCAGCAGCAGCATCTTTTAAATTTTCTGGAGTATAAGGAATACCATCATGTAAAAGTTTAAACCATATTTTTGCATGTTCTTTCTCGTTATGTGAAGTTTCCTCAAATATGCTCGAAATTTGATTATATCCTTCTTTTTTTGCTTTTGAAGCATAATAACCATATTTTATACTCGCTTGAGACTCACCAGCAAAAGCTGTTTGTAAATTTTTTTCTGTTTTACTTCCTTTTAATTCCATAACCATTACCCCCCTTTATAAGTTTTAAAAAATATTATTTAACAATAATAATTATTATTTTTTTCAACATATATTTATGCTATAAAATTATAAAAACATATTGATAGAATTTTAATTAAATAAATTATTTAAATAAAATAATTTATTTAATTGACGATAAAAAAACAATGTACTATTATTATGTTAATTGAATAATATCTTCAGGGCAGGGTGAGATTCCCTACCGGTGGTTATAGCCCACGAGCCGTAAATGGCATGATTCGGTGTAATTCCGAAGCCGACAGTATAGTCTGGATGAAAGAAGATAAAACATATGCTAGTTTTGTATTACTTTGATTTATATGCTCTGGAATGATCTTATCGTTTCAGAGTTTTTTATTTTAAATTAAGGTTATATTTTAGTATAACTCTATCTGCCTTGGACAATATGTTTAAGGCTTTTTTATATACAGAAATTTATAAAGAGTTTCTTATATTAATTAAGAATTTTACTTAATATTTGGGGGTGAAAAAGTGACGGATACAGAATATATGAAAATTGCATTAGAGTTAGCTAAAAAAGGATGTGGGTTTGTTAATCCTAATCCCATGGTAGGTGCTGTAATAGTAAAAGGTGATGAAATGATAGGTATGGGATATCACGAAAAATATGGTAATCTCCATGCAGAAAGAAATGCTATTTTGAGCTGTAAAAAGTCTCCTAAAGGTGCAACGCTATATGTAACATTAGAACCTTGTTGTCATTATGGAAAAACTCCACCTTGTACAGAAGCAATAATAGAAAGTGGTATAAGCAAAGTTGTCATAGGCTCTAGTGATCCAAATCCCTTAGTGCAAGGTCAGGGAGTAAACATACTTAGAAATAATGGAATTAAGGTTATAGAAAATGTATTAAAAGAAGAATGTGATGAAATAAATAAAGTATTTTTTCATTATATAAAAACTAAAACACCTTATGTAGTTATGAAATATGCAATGACTATAGATGGAAAAATTGCCACATATACAGGAAAATCAAAGTGGGTTACGGGAGAGGAAGCTAGACAAAATGTACATAAAGATAGGCATAAATATTCTGCAATAATGGTAGGTGTTGGTACTGTATTAGCTGATAATCCAATGTTGAACTGTCGTATAGAAGAATGTAAAAATCCTATAAGAATTATATGTGATACAAATTTAAGAACACCTATAAACAGTAATATAGTAGAAAGTTCAAAAGAAATACAAACAATTATAGCTACTTGTTGTGAAGATGAAAATAAACGAAATTGGTATATTGATGCAGGATGTAAATTACTTACACTTTCTAAAAAAGATAATCATATTGATCTGAATGAATTAATGAAGCATTTAGGTGAAGAGAACATAGATAGTATTCTTTTAGAAGGAGGAGGAGCATTAAATTGGTCTGCCTTGAATAGTGGAATAGTTAATGAAGTTCAGACCTATATTGCTCCAAAAATATTTGGTGGAATAGATTCAAGATCTCCTGTTGCTGGAATAGGTGTAGAAAATCCTCAAGACTCATTTTATCTTAAAAATAAATCTATCAGACAAATAGGAGAAGATATTCTTATTGAGAGTGAGGTGATACAAAGATGTTTACAGGAATAATTGAAGAAGTAGGTAAGGTTGTGAGTATAAAAAAAGGAGCTAAATCATCTATACTTACCATACAAGGAAGAAAAATATTTGAAGATTTGAAAATAGGAGATAGTGTGGCAGTAAATGGTGTATGTTTAACAGTTACAAGTTTTTCTAAAAATATTTTTATCGCTGATGTTATGAATGAAACTTTAATACGCTCATCTTTAGGAGATTTAAGTGATGGAAGTTTAGTAAATTTAGAAAGAGCTATGGCTGCAAATGGTAGATTTGGTGGACATATTGTATCAGGTCATATAGATGGTACCGGCAGAATAATAAAAGTTCAAAGAGATGATAATGCTGTATGGTACACAATAACGACAAGTGATAACTTGATGAAATATATAGTAGAAAAAGGTTCTATTGCTATTGATGGTATAAGTTTAACAGTAGCTAAAGTAGATTGCAAAAGTTTTAGTGTTTCTATTATTCCACATACGGCAAAGGAAACTGTACTTTCTCACAGATCAGTTGGGGATAATGTTAATTTAGAAAATGATATTATAGGAAAGTATGTGGATAAGTTGATTAATCTTGGAGATAAAAAAAAGATAGAAAGTAATATAACAAAAGAATTTTTAATGAAAAATGGATATTAGGGGGATTGGATATGTTTAAATTTAATACTATTGAAGAAGCTTTACAGGATCTTCGAGAAGGAAAAATAATAATTGTAACAGATGATGAAAGTCGTGAAAATGAAGGGGATTTTATCTGTGCAGCAGAGTTTGCAACAACAGAAAATATTAATTTTATGGCTACCCATGCTAAAGGGCTCATATGTATGCCTATGAGTAAAGAATTTTGTGATAGACTTCAACTTACACAAATGGTATCTAATAATACAGATAATCATAGTACAGCTTTTACTGTATCAATAGACCATGTAGATACGACTACTGGAATATCAGCAGAGGAACGTAGTATAACGGCTATGAAGTGTGTAGAAGATGATGCAAAACCACAAGATTTTCGTAGACCAGGTCATATGTTTCCTTTGTTAGCAAAGAAAAATGGAGTATTAGAGCGTGATGGACATACAGAAGCCACTGTTGATTTGATGAGATTAGCAGGTTTAAAAGAATGTGGATTATGCTGTGAAATAATGAGAGAAGATGGGACTATGATGCGTACTACTGAGTTAATAGAGTTAGCTCAAAAGTGGAATCTAAAATTCATAACAATAAAAGATTTACAAGATTATAGAAAAAAACATGAAAAATTAGTTAAGTGTGTTGCTGATACAAAAATGCCTACGAAATATGGAGATTTTAGAGCTTATGGATATGTAAATAAATTGAATGGAGAACATCATATTGCCTTGGTTAAAGGAAATATTGGAGATGGCGAAAATATCTTATGTCGTGTTCATTCTGAGTGTTTAACAGGAGATGCATTTGGTTCTTGTAGATGTGATTGTGGAGAACAGTTTGATGCTGCAATGAGACAAATAGAAGAAGAAGGAAGAGGAATTCTTCTTTATATGAGACAAGAAGGTCGTGGAATAGGATTGATAAATAAACTTCGTGCTTATGAATTGCAAGACAAAGGAATGGATACATTAGAAGCTAATTTAGCTCTTGGTTTTGATGGAGACTTAAGAGAATATTTTATAGGGGCTCAAATACTTAAAGACCTTGGAGTTAAAACTTTAAGACTACTTACAAATAATCCAGATAAAATTTATGGACTATCTGATTTTGGAATGGAAATTATAGAGCGTGTTCCAATACAAATAAATCCTACGATTCATGATTTATTTTACTTAAAAACAAAAAAAGAAAAAATGGGCCACATTTTAAATTATTAAAATTCACTATAAAATTATAAAGTATAAAAAGGAGATAGTAAATATGAAATTATATGAAGGAAAGCTAGTATCAAAGGATATAAAAATCGGAATAGTGGCAGCTCGTTTCAATGAGTTTATAACATCTAAATTATTAGGAGGGGCCATAGATGCACTAACACGCCATGAAGTAAAAGAGGAAGATATAGAAGTAGCATGGGTTCCAGGAGCATTTGAAATACCACTCATAGCATCGAAAATGGCTAAAAGTAACAAATACGATGCTATAATATGTCTAGGAGCTGTAATTAGAGGAAATACATCTCATTATGATTATGTGTGTAATGAAGTGTCAAAAGGAATTGCTCATGTATCTTTAAACTCTGATATACCAGTAATGTTTGGTGTAGTTACTACTGAGAACATCGAACAAGCTATAGAACGCGCTGGTACAAAAGCTGGTAATAAAGGGTTTGAATGCGCGGTTGGTGCTATAGAAATGGTTAATCTTATAAGGGAAATAGAAGCTTAAATATTATTGTTTATTAAGTAACGTTTCTTGTGAAACTATTTATATTTAAATATAGATAACAAAAAACTCATGGTAAAATACCATGAGTTTTTTGTTTTGTAATAATTCCTTAAGAATTATCTTCGTAATTATGTAAGATTTATATTTTATCATATCAAGTATAAAGGATGATGTGAAGTTAAAATATATAAAAGGAGGACTGTATATGATAAATCAATATATTCTTGATGGAATATGGATACTAAGAGGTAGTACGATAAAAGGGATAATGATATATTTAATAATTTTAGGAATTTTATATTTAACTAATAAAAGAAGGATATTTAGAATAAAACAAACTATGCTTGAATCTATATTAACTATATATATGATAACAATATTAAATATAACAGGAATAATAGGAATGAAATTTTATTTTTCAGATGTTATGAATGGTATGTATAATATGAATTTAATTCCTTTTAAAGATGTATCTATAATGATGGTGTTTTTAAATTTTTTATTATTTGTGCCCTATGGAATATTATTACCATGTGTATTTGATAAATTAAGATTTAGTGGTAAAAAGGTTTTACTTATTGGATTTGTTACTAGTTTTAGTATAGAATTATTGCAAGTATTTGGAGGGAGATATGCAGAAGCTGATGACCTTTTAGTAAATTCACTAGGCGCATTTGTAGGATTTGTGATTTACTCATATGGAAGGAAGATTATGTTTAGAAATTATAAATTTATAAAAGGATGTGATTCTAGTGTATAATACAAAAGAGAAACAATTGCATGAAGGGGTTGAAATAAATGTACAACATATTAGTAGTGGATGATGATAAAGAAATAGTTGAATCCGTAGAAATATTTTTAAGAAATGAAGGGTTTAATATATATAAAGCATATAACGGATTAGAAGCTTTAGATGTATTAGTAAATAAAGATGTACACTTAATACTTATGGATATAATGATGCCCAAACTAGATGGTATAAAAGCAACAATAAAAATTAGAGAAGAAAAGAATATTCCAATAATACTAGTATCAGCTAAAAGTGAGGATACAGATAAGATAATGGGACTAAATATTGGAGCAGATGATTATATAACAAAACCTTTTAATTTATTGGAATTAATAGCTAGATTAAAATCAAATTTAAGAAGATATGTAACACTAGGTAATTATAACAGTCAAAATATAAATAATAATGAAGTTTTAAGCAGTGGTGGACTGGAACTAAACACATCAACAAAAGAAGTTAAGGTTGACGGACAGTTGGTAAAAGTAACACCAATAGAATTTAAAATACTTAATTTATTACTTGCTAATAAAGGAAGAGTATTTTCTATAGATGAAATATACGAAAGAGTATGGAATGAAGAAAGTTTTAATGTGGAAAATACAGTAGCAGTTCATATAAGAAGGATAAGAGAAAAAATTGAGATAAATCCAAAAGAACCGAGATATTTGAAAGTGGTATGGGGAGTGGGATACAAAATTGAGAAATTATAATGATAAAATATTTAAAGAAAGAAGCTTAATGTTTAATTTTATATTTATGCTTATTATGTTTGCTATTACTCAAATAGTAGGCATAGTTATTTGTTTTTACTATGGAGGTATGAATTTAATATTTGACATGTTAGTTATGTTTATTTTGAACTATATGTTATATAAGGCATTAAGATTTTAATTATAAAGGAGAATATATGAAAGGAAATAAAGCATTTAAATTTATAAATTTAGTAATAATATTTGTATGTATATCATCTTTTTTATCTATGATACCAACAACAATTAACTTAATTGCTGGAGGTGGTGGCGTATTTACAAGCTATATGCATAAAGAAAAATTTGTAATAGAAGATGAATTTTATAAAAGTAGGGCTTTTGATAATAATTTAATAAGTTATTTAGTATCAGTTACAAGTGGCACAGTTGGAGGACAAGATAAAGATTTATCTGATAAAGATAAAAATAACATAGAAGAAACTAGAAAGTATTCAAGAGAAACTTTGAAAGAAATCTCAAATCTTAATTACTTTATTATAAATAAGGATACAGGTGAGATTTATACAAATACAGAGTGCAAAACAGCAGAAGAGTTTCAAAGTAAATATAGAGGAGAATGTGATGTAAAAATATCATCAAATAATTATAATGTTAGCTATTCAAAAATATTTAATAATAATGAATATAAGGATTCAAATGTAACTGGTGAGTTAGGATATGTTATGCAATTAAGAAACGGTGATATATATATGTCCATACCTAAAGATTTTGAACAGGCTCCAGGTATTTATGACAGAATATATGAAATGAAAAATGATTTTAATAGAGAAATAGTATACGTTAAAATAATATTAGCAACACTAGGAACTTCATTATTATTAGGGATAATATCTACATTTTTATATAAAAGAAGCAAAGTTGAACTATTTGATAAAGATAGTTTATGGTTAAAACTTAGCAAATTTATACCTTTAGAATTATATATAGTAGGTATAATATGTGCATTAGTATTTTTAATGCAGAGTGTTGATTATTATTATGATATGCTTAGTAGTTTTACATTTGGATTTTTAGGTATAGGATTTATTTGTACGGTATTTTATATATTTAATAAGCAAATAAATAGTTATGATAATAAATTAGATTTCTTTAAAACAACCTTAATTTATAGAGTATTTAAATTTTCTAAAAAAATATTTGTAAAGACATTAAAACTTACTAAAAGTGTACCATTATCAAAGAGAATAATAGGTCTAGCTATAGTATGTATAGTAGTTAATTTATTCTTAATGATGTTTGCAATATCAGACTATAATCCTTTATTTGCAATTATAGGTGCTGTCTCGACAATAGGAGGATTTACTTATTATATATTAAAAAAACTGTGGTACTTATCTTATATAATGGATGGAACGCAGAAAATAAAAAATGGAGACGTACATCATAAGTTAAAATTAATTGGAGAAGATAATTTTACAACTCTAGCAGATAACATAAATAACATACGAGATGGACTAGACAAGGCTATAGATAATCAGTTAAAGAGTGAAAGGATGAAATCTGAGCTTATAACAAATGTATCTCATGATTTAAAAACTCCATTAACATCAATAATAAATTATGTTGAATTAATAAAAAAAGAAGAAGATATAAGTCCAGAATACTTAAAAGATTATATTAATGTGTTAGATTCAAAATCAAAAAGATTAAAAATTCTAATAGAAGACTTATTTGAAGCTAGTAAGGCTAGTAGTGGTAATATCGAATTAAATATGGAGAGGATAGATATTACTCAATTATTAAGACAATCCATTGGTGAAATGGAAGAGAAGTTATCAGAAGCTAATCTAGACTTAAAGGTAAATGTTCCAGATGAAAAAGTTTATATAAGAGCTGATGGAAGAAGGTTATATAGAGTTTTAGAAAATTTATTAAGTAATATATCAAAATATTCTTTATCAAATACAAGAGTATATATAGATATAATTCAAGTTAATGATAAGGTCAGATTAACTATGAAGAATATATCTTCTTATGAGTTAAATTTTGATCCTCAAGAGATTATGGAAAGATTTAAAAGAGCGGATGAGTCTAGAAATACAGAAGGAAGTGGACTTGGACTTGCTATTGCTAGAGATTTAGTTAATTTACAAGGTGGTAATTTTGATATAGATATAGATGGAGATTTATTTAAATCCATAGTAGAATTTCAACTTATGAATTAAATAGTATTACAATAAAAGGGAGACGATACTAATCAAAGTATGTCTCTTTTTATTAATTTAAAAAAGTAATATATAAAGACAAACCTCAATATAAATATATGGGGTGATAATGTGAAAAAATATATTAAACATATAGTTTTTGGATTAGTATCTTTCTTATTAGTTGGAGTATCTATTATAGAAATTAAAAGTTCATCAGAGGATGTAATCAAACTAATGCCTATTACTAATAAAACTATAATCGTAGATGCAGGTCATGGTGGTATAGATCCAGGTGCGATGACAGATGATGAATCTATAAAAGAAAAAGATGTTAATCTAAAGATAACTATGAAATTAAAGGAATTGTTAGAAGCTAGTGGTGCTATGGTTATATTAACTAGAAATGATGATACAAGTCTGTATAAAGAAGAAGAGGGTAAAACTATAAGACAAAAGTATAATGAAAACCTGAAAAATAGAAAGAAGATTATAAAAGAATCTTCAGCAGATATGTTCGTTTCTATTCATCTTAATAAGTTTGAACAATCAAAATATTATGGTGCTCAAACATTCTATCCATACGGTAAAGATGAAGATAAACTATTAGCAACTTATATTCAGGCTGAATTAAAGAGAGTGGTAGATAATACCAATAACAGAGAAATAAAACCAAGAAATGATCTTTACTTATTAAAGGAAAATGAAATAC
>NZ_JAGHFM010000097.1 GCF_017888745.1 Terrisporobacter sp.
GACTCAAAGTATTATCGATGGAATTTTTGTAGGTAATTTTGTAGGTGAACTTGCTATGGCAAGTGTAAATATTGCTCAACCATTTACACAAATATTAGCAGCATCATCAATGGTTATAGTAATTGGTTCTTTGAGCTATATGGGAAGGTCTTTAGGAGAAAATGATATAGATAAAGCACAAAATATTTATAGAACCTCTCTAATATTAATTGTTTCTATAGCAAGTTTTTTAACTATTTTAGGAGTATTTTTTAGTGAAAATCTTGCTTTACTATTAGGTGCAAGTGATATTTTGATTAAGGATACTTCAATCTATATTAAAACTATATCAGTATTTATAATACCTATGTTTTTAATGTATCAATTTGCTTTTTCTAATAGGTTACTTGAAAAGCCTGATTTATATATTAAAGGTATGATATTAAGCCTAATAGCAAACATACTTTTAAATATATTATTAGTTAAGTATATGTCACTAGGAGTTTTTGGTACAGCAGTAGCAACAGCCCTGGCAGAGCCATTAGCTCTATTTTATGTTATAGGACCTCATCTTAATAAGAATAATGTTATTAATATTTACGTTGGTAAATTTGATAAAAAAGTTATATTACCTGTTGTGTATAATGGCTTATCTGAAGCTTTTACATCAATTTCTACAGCAATTACAGCTTATGTATTTAATAAAGCTTTTATGAAATCAGGTGGAGAAGCAGGAATAGCAGCTTTTACTATTATTAGCTATATAAACTTATTTACCAATTATATAATGTTTGGTATAGCTGATGGTATTGGTCCACTAGTTAGTTATAATTATGGTGCAAAAAGTTTTAAAAGAGTTTGGGAGGCAATGAAATTCTCATATGGTATTTCATTTCTTATTGGAGTTATAATTTTTATTATACTAATATTTTTTGGAGAGTCGTTAATCAGCGTATTTATTAGTAATAATGCTGAAATCTTAAATTTGGCTTTCACAGGGGCAAAAATATTTGCTGTTGGATATTTAATAAACGGATTTAATATACTTAATTCAGCATACTTTACATCTATTGGACTTGCTAAAGAATCTGTAATAATAGCTTTATCAAGAGGGTGCGTAGTAACTTTAATTGGTATATTTATTTTACCAAACATATTTGGTATGAATGGAATATGGATGACAGTTCCTTTTGCAGAGATAGTAACTGTAGGAGTATGCGTGTATTTATTAAAGGGTTATAGAGGATTTAATAGTATTATGTGAAAGTAGATTGGTGAACCGTATCTATAATACAATTATCTATATAACTTAATCAAAGTGAGAGTTATATTTTAAATTTATGTGATTAGTATTTCTAAAATATATTTCTTAACTTTAATAATATTAACTAAAAAATAGCAACTATACTAGATATAATCTAAAGTAGTTGCTATTTTTATATTAAAATTTGCTAAGTAGACATGAATTATTTGTTATTTTTTAACCAAGAGATAGCACTATGAGCCAATATAGCAGATCCATTTGGTAATATATCTTCATTGAATACAACTTCTTCATGGTGCATTGGTTTGCCGAATAAAGGATTTTCTTCTTTAGTACCTGCTCCAAATATAACATAAAGACTAGGAACTTCATATGAGTAAGAAGCAAAGTCTTCTGAACCCATTCCACCGTTACCTTCAAGTACAGAAACAGATTTTTCTCCTACTATATCTTTCATGTATCCAGTAAGCTCGTGAGCTAAATCATTGTTATTAGTTAATGGTGGAACAGAAGATAATTCTATTACTTCAGCTTCTCCTCTGAACATTTTAGCAGTAGAAGTAGCTATTTCATTTATTCTTTTGAATATGAATTCTCCTACTTCTTTATTTAAGTTTCTGATAGTACCTTCTAAAAAAACTTCACTTGGTATTATGTTCGGGGCATCTCCACCTGCAAATTTACCTATTGTTAAAACAGCAGATTCAGTCGCTGCTATTTCTCTACTTATTACTTCTTGTAAAGATAAGTAAATGTGGGCAGCTATATTTATTGGGTCGACTCCAGTTTCAGGCATTGCACCGTGGCATCCGGTACCTTTTACAACTATTCTGAATCTGATACATCCAGCCATGCTAGTACCTAATCCACATAATACCATGTTCGAAGGTGCTCCTGAGTAAACGTGCATTGCTAATGCAGCATCAACTGTTGGATTTAATAATACTCCAGCATTTATCATGTTTTTAGCACCAGTAAATCCTTCTTCATCTGGTTGGAATACTAATTTAATGGTACCTTCAATTTGTTCTTGGTTTTGTTTAAGTAATTTTGCAGCACCTAAAAGCATTGCAGCATGCATGTCATGTCCACATGAGTGCATAGATCCATTAGTTGATTTAAATTCACAATTAGTGGCTTCTTTCATTGGTAGAGCATCCATATCAGCCCTTAATAGAAATGTCTTTCCTGGCTTGCTACCTTCTATTGTGGCAACAATTCCACTTTCACAGATTTCTTTTGGTTCATAACCAAATTCTTTTAGTTTTTCCATTACAAATTTCTTTGTTTTTGGCAATTCAGCACCAACCTCTGGATTTTTATGAATTGTACGTCGATATGAAACTATATCTTCTTTTATTAACTTAGCTTGTTCTAATACTTTATTCATAAGGTCACCTCGTTAATTTAATCGTATTTTTATGTTGTATTTGTATTTTGCAACTATATTTAATATAATATCCAATTATATATAAAAAGTCAATATTGAGGATTTAGTTAATATAGTCGTCAAGCATGGTCTAATTCTTATGATAATCTAAAAAAATAAATTTAAAAAAATGGTGTTACAATATTAGATAATATGGTGGACAATTTAGGGAAAAACTTTACTGATATAAGCTTAAGTAAGCAAAAGGAGTGATGCAAAATAAAATTACATCACTCCTTTTTAAATTAAATATAAAATGCAATAATTAATATAAATATTATCAGTATAAAAGGAGATATAAATACTATCTTTCCTTTTGTACTACCTATATTCACAGTCCAGCCAACACCAAACCTTTTTTGAACAAATA
>NZ_JAGHFM010000374.1 GCF_017888745.1 Terrisporobacter sp.
ATATTGATAATAAAGTTCTGATAAAAGTTTTTGATCAATATCATTTCTAGTTCTCATCAAAGCAAATTCTATAAATCCAGCCATTGGCGGAGGAAGTATATATTGTTTTCCCTTATCATCTTCTATATCTAATAAAATTGCCCTACTAGCAAGTGTATCAAGTATTTTCAATGCTTCTCTTTCACTTACATTCCATATATTAGCAGCTGTTTTTACTCTAAATGCTTTAATTGGTAGTTGAGCAACTAACTGGGCTTCTTTTTCTGTAAACAACATAGCTAATATTTTGTATAAAGTTTGTGATGGAGGTGCCCCTTGTGGAAATCTATTTAACCTCTCTTCCAAACTTTTATATCCATTTTTTGAACTTATATGCGACATTTATATCACCCTTTTGTTTTGTTATTATCTAGATTATTATGGTAAACAAATAATCTCTCTTTTCATTATGTATCTATTACTGTTTTTTTATAATATATGAGGTTTATAAATTGCTATATTCTTTTAAATATAATTTTATTTCTACAAATATTTGATCAAAGTTTTGTTCTCATCTTAATAATTATTGTTATAATAACACTTTAAATCAGTACCTGTGTTATATACTATCATTCAGTGAATAATTAGCAGATGATAATATCTCAACAAATTTTGCGCAAGCTAATGAAAGGGGAACATCCTTTAAATAACAAACCCCTATACTTCTACTTGGTATTTCTTCTAAAACATTAACCTCATACAATAATCCCTTTTCTAAATAATCCCTTGAAAACTCCTTTATTACACAAGCAATCCCTAAATTTATCTTGGCAAACTCCAATAATAAATCAAAAGATCCAAGTTCAAACTCTGGAGAAATTTTTATCCCTTTGGATAACATAAACTTTTCTACATACTTTCTTGAATTTGAATTAGGTTCTAAGAATATTAAAGGATATTTGACCATTTCTTCTAATGAAATCTTCTCCCTTGATAAATCCTTATACTTCTCTCCACAAACAAAAATATCTCTAATCTCTCTACAAGGTCTTGATTCTAATGATTTATCATCAATTGGAAAATTACAAATTGCAATATTAATTTCTCCTGACTTAATTAAAGAGCAAAGTTCTAAGGTAGTACCATTTATAATCTTAAACTTAATATTAGGGTATCTATTATGAAAAAACTCTAAATATGGAAGTAGAAAATACTTAGATATAGTATCTCCTACCCCAATCTTTAACTCTCCCACAGTTAAATCTTTAAATTCTAATATTTTTTCTTCTCCCGCATTGATTAAATTAATTGCTGAATTTACATATTCAAATAAAATGCTCCCCTCATTAGTTAATGATACACCCCTAGGTGTTCTATTAAAAAGTCTAACATCTAGTTCTCCTTCTAATTGCATTATAGCTTGGCTAACTGCTGGCTGTGTCATGTAAAGCTCCTTTGATGCCTTTGAAAAGCTTTTACTTTTTCCTACCTGACAAAACACCTTATATAAATCTAATTTAGTAATCATATAAGCACCCCTTATATCATATATTCATTCTATTTATTTTACTTATACCATTTATTAGTGTATATTACAATAGTACGAAATATTTAAAATTAAATTTAAATTGTTGGGAGAGATTATTTTGGAAAGAGTTATTGGTACAGTTGTTAGGGGACTTCGTTGCCCAATTATAAAAGAAGGCGATAAAATCGAAGATATAGTTGTAGAAAGTGTACTTAAAGCTTCAGAAGTTGAAGGCTTTACTATAAATGATAAAGATATAGTTACTGTAACTGAATCAGTAGTTGCACGTGCTCAAGGAAATTATGCTTCTATAGATAATATAGCTAAAGATGTTAAGTCTAAATTTGGTGACGATACTATTGGTGTAATATTCCCTATCTTAAGTCGTAACCGTTTTGCAATCTGCCTTCGTGGTATAGCAAAGGGAGCTAAGAAAATGGTATTAATGTTAAGCTATCCATCTGATGAAGTTGGAAATCATCTAGTTGACTTAGATATGTTAGATGATAAGGGAGTTAATCCTTGGACAGATGTTTTAACAGAACAAGAATTCCGTAATCTATTTGGGTATAATAAACATACTTTCACAGGTGTTGATTACATTGATTATTATAAATCTTTAATCCAAGAATATGGTGTTGAGTGTGAAGTAATATTCTCAAACAATCCTAAAACTATTTTAAATTATACAAAGAGCGTTCTTACTTGTGATATTCATACAAGATTTAGAACTAAGAAAATTTTAAAAACAAATGGTGTAGAAAAAATCTATAGCCTTGATGATATATTATGTGAATCTATTGATGGAAGTGGATATAATGAAGCTTATGGATTATTAGGTTCAAACAAATCAACAGAAGAA
>NZ_JAGHFM010000098.1 GCF_017888745.1 Terrisporobacter sp.
CCATTTTATTTTTATAAAATTTTTGTTAAGTGTAATAATAAATAAATCTTTTCAGGCTTATCTAATTTATACTTAAATTCTTTTTTAGTATACTCATTTAATTTTTCTAAATACTCTACATTTTTAGGATGATTATTAATTAAATAGTCATACATTTCAATCATTTTATCATCCTGATAAGTTTCGTTCTTAAATATCCTTTGAGCAAGAAACTTAAGATGAGTCATAAAACGTATTGTATTTAAATTTGATTCATCTAATTCTAGTCCATAGCACTCTTTAATTAAATCAATATTACCTTTTACAAATTTTAAAGTATCGTATGCTAAGTTATTATTTGCTTGCATATTAACAAAATGTAGTGCTATGTATCCTGCTTCATCTTTAGGTAAACGAATGTGGCATATTTCATCTATAATATCTAAAGCTTTTGTACCTAATTCAAACTCATTCGAATACATAATCTTTATATCCGAAAGCATTAAGTTAGGTAAAAATACATTTTTTTCTGCTCTCTCTATTGCAAAACTAATATGTTCTATTAAAGATAATATTCCCTTATTATTAAACTTCCCTTCATTTCCTGGGATAAGACTTATAATTTTTTGTGATGCATCCATAACTTCTGAACTAACATTCTTTAATAATTCCAAGAATTTTGTTTGCATATTGTCTTGAACATAATAAATTTTTTCTATTTTATCTTCATTAATTTCATCTCCTGGACGTTTGTTAAAGCCTATGCCAAGTCCTAATAAAATAGCATCTTTTCCGTCATCAGTTACTGTAGACAACGCATTATTATTAAAGATTTTTGTTGCTATCATATAAAATTACATCCTTCCTATTACTTCATAATTTCAATAACAGTATCTTGTCCAGCAACAACATCATTCTCTGTCATGCAACTTACTTTTGAGAATTCAGTATGATTTAGTACAACCATTACTGTTGTACAATCAATTCCTTGAGAAGCTATTCTTTCCCTTTCAAAACGTATTATTGGATCACCTTTTTTAACAATAGTTCCTTGAGATACTTCATTTTTGAATCCATCACCTTTTAAATTTACTGTATCAATTCCTATGTGAACTAATATCTCAACTCCATCATCTGAAACTATTCCAAAAGCATGCTTAGTCTCAGTAAGTACATTTATCTTACCATCACAAGGAGCTACAACAACATCGCTATTAGGAATAATTGCTATTCCATCACCCATTAATTTTTTTGAAAACATTGAATCGTTTACTTTCTCAATATTAATACTGTTACCACTCACTACTGCATGTATCTTATAACTTTTATTTTTTTTGAAAAAATTTAACACTTTATTTCCTCCCTATTAAATAAAAGGATTTCCTTTCCACGCAAAAAGGCACAAATCCTCAGAATAAAAACATCCAAGAACTCATGCCTAATTTAATAGTTACACGTTTCATATTTACTATGAATATATTATAAAACGTTTTCTAAAATATTACAATACTTATTTTTTTATATTTTAAAATATTTTTTCTATAGCAATTATGCATTATTATAAAATAAAAAGATATTAGTAAATTACTAATATCTTTTTTGTTGATTTGAATGGTGGAGATGATTCACTAAAATCATACCCACGATTATACTCAATTTAATATAATATACATTTTATATTATTAGCTATTCAAATATATATACTAACTATAAATTCTATTACTAATGCTATAAATAATATTATCTATCTCATTTTTATCATCTATATCTGCTAATAAAATTAATAGTATATTACTATTCTAACTTGAATAAAAGTATATTAATTACATATATTTTAATCAATTAATACATATAATATGACATATTGATTTTTAGGAGATTATAATTATGAAAAGTAATTTAGAGCTATCGCCTCAAGATATAGAAAGATTAAATCTCTTGCTCCAATATTCTTTAGATGCCATAGAGTATTGGTTTGATTCTTGTGATGTTGATAAGGATACTTTAACTGAGAATAAACACTTCATTAATGAATGCAATTACTTTTTAAAAAAGCTAAGAGAGTAAATATCTACTCTCTTAGCTTTTTTATTTAAGTCTTTGATCTATTATTTTCATCAATTCATATAAAGGAGAACTAGTTTTCTTGTATGATATAGACTTGATTTCATCTAGTAATCTTCGATTCGTTACTCCTAACTTTGGTGCTATTTTCCCTAATGCCATATTTACAACTTGTTTACCTGGACATATACTTATCCAGTCTCTTTCAACCCTCTCATCCGAAAAATTAGACATACAATCATTGTAAACTTTCTTAGATTGCTCTATAAATTTATCTATATTCTCTCTTTTAATTAATTGATCTATATATTGCATATACTTTTCTTCTTCTAGCTCCACATATCTATGGTTAGATTTAATTAATGATGCTAGAGAATTGTTTAATTTACCAGAGATATATTGCTTTTTAAATAGTTGCATTTGGGACAAAGCAGATTCTTTTAACTGACTTTCAATGTACTCATAGTTTATTACATTTTTAGTTTCATCATCTGCTAATCTTAATGATGCTTCTAACCAAATATCTATATCGATAAGATAGTTTTCTATTTCATGTCTGTCCAGCAATATAAAATCGTCTCTATTTTCTTCTAATATATCCTTAACCTTTTCTTCATTAGCTTCATCAGCATCTAGTAGAAATAAAAATTTAAAATCCCTAATGTAACTACCTACCTCTTTTATTCCTCTATATACTTGTACTAATTTATTGCAACTTTCCATTTTCTCTATCTTTATATTTTTTGTAATAAACTTTCTAAATAACTCTTCCTCTGTTTTTCCTTCTACAAAAAGTACTCTATTGTATAATGCACTTACCCCTAATTCCCTTAATTTTTTTTCACATTCCTCATATCTTATTATTTTCAAATCTGTATCTATTATGTAATTACTACCCTCATCAAAATTAGAATATATCAGTGGTTTAGAATGAGTAAATAAAAACACTTGTTCAATCTTACTATTTGAACTCCCTTTAAATTTATAATATTTTTCTATTATATTAGGCTTTACCCCTAGGTCTTTCAATACTTCGGCATATGTTTTTTCACTGTCACATAGTGATTTAAATAGATTTAAAAACTTATATATTAAGTCTTCATGTAAATGATTTTCTGGTTCATCCATTATCATTACACTTATTCTATCTACTAAATTTATATACATCAATGAGTAAAATATAGTCTTTTCACCTGAACTAAGTTGTCTCAAATCATATCTTTTACCTCCAGTGTTTTGATTGGAAACTAATTTAACTACTTCATCTTTTTTAAAATTATTTGCTGATACATTGTCAAATCTTATATTTTCAAATAGTTTTGTAGTTAGTTCTTCCGATATCTTATAATATAAATCTACTTTTCCCTTTGTTGGAATTAATCTCTCATATGCCCAGTCTTTAATTAAATTTTTATATAATAAATTAAAAGTATCACTTGGGAAAAATATCATATTAAGTGTTATCCAAGTCTCTTTGTTAACAGGTAGAACATAACTCGTTTCTATACTCAGATCACTAAAATTCATATCAGATTCATTATAATGTTTATTCGATTCTATAAACATTATAATGTTATTTGGGTTGTCTAGTTTCCAATAATCCAAAAGCTTTTTCTCTCCTTGAATAAAGGTAACTTCCCATTTAACATCTTCACATTCTATAAGTATATCTAAATTAATTTCTATTGGATCTTCATTATCATGGAATAGTATTTGTATATTCGCTTTATCCTTATTTGTATAGGCTTTAATCTTTTCTATAAAATGTAAACTTGCATTTTTAGTAAACTCATTATCAGGATATTCTTGTTGTAATAATTTTAAGAATACAGACTGTTGTAACAAAAGCATTGCATCAGCTATAGTTGTTTTTCCTGAACCATTTTTCCCACTTATCGTATTCAATTCTTTCGCTTCACTAAAATCAAGATGTACTTTATTACTAAATTTCTTAAATCCTTCTAATGTTATTTTTTTTAACTGCATTAATATTCTTCCCCTCCAAAAATATAATATTTAAATTATATCATATTAACAAAAAAATACATTGACTAAATTATCAATGTATTTTTCATGGATTTCAATGGTGGATACAAATCATAACAATCAAATCCACAATTATATCATTCACATAATTCAAATCTAATTAATTATAATATTATATCTTTTACTAATTTATCTATAATATCTTGAGACGGTAACTCATTTTCATACATTTTTCCTAATAATCTAAGTTGTCTAATATCTGGATACCTTATCATTTTAAGATCTGATACATTTACTTGAGTATTTCCACTAAATGTTCTAAAGTAAGAATCTACTAATGTTGAATTCAAGTAAAGATTTAATCCTTTTGCAATATCAATATTAATTCCTTGTTTATTTATATGAAAATAGTTTAATTTATTATCAATCCCAACTAAATCAAAATTATAAAAGTTACCTACGTAAAGAGCTGATATAATTCTTCTTTTCTCCTCTTTTGAAGTCATCCTTTTTACAATTACATAATTACCATTAGTTCTTAATCTATTTATATTATTTTGATTTGTACTTATATAATTAAATTTTTTTAAACCTTCTATAATAGGCCAATTAATTTCTCTATTATTTATATGTTCTGGAAATAATATTACTTGATCTCCATCTATATAATTCTTATGTAGAACATTTAAATCCTCCCTGAAATCAACCACAGGTCCTGTAGATACATCTAGTCCTATATCTTGTAAACTACATCTTACTCTCATCATACATCTAATTATCTCATCTTCTTCTTTACCCTTAGATAATCTAATTACTTTATTATCACCAACTATTATATCTCTTAATAAGATATTTGTAGATATTATATTATCAAGTGTAGAATTATAACTATGAAAAACTTTAACTATTGCATCTTTCTTTGCCTGACCTTTTATGCAATAATATATCATAGATTCTTGTAATACATCTTCATTATCAAAAACATCTTTTCTTGACTCAAATAAATGTATTTTATTAAAATACATAATTTCTAAAAATGAATCTCTAAATTTATCGAAATATTTTCCATTACAAAAACTTCTAGGAGTTATAGCTACTAATTGTCCTTTATTTTTTAACATTTGACAAGATAACTGCACGAAAGCAGAATAATAATTACTTACATCTATCCCTATATTCTTTAATGCTTTTTTATGTTCAGAATCATTACTCATCTTATTATATGGAGGATTCATGACTACATAATCATACTCTTTCTGATTATTCTCTTTCAATAAATTTATAGATGAAAAAATAAAATCTTCATTCTTTATTGTATATATTAACTCAACTTTCTTTTTAGTACATATATTTTTTAATTCTTCCATATTATTTTGTAGATGAGATATAACTATATCGTCTATTTCGTACATTAAAACACATATTTTTTTTATTTTACTCCTTTTCAGTAAATATTTTACTGTTGCCATAGTTAATATGCCTAATCCACAACCTGGATCAAGTATATTTATAGATTCTGACCTGTTATTAAACATACCCGCCATATAATCTGCTATAGTAATTGGAGTATAATATTGATTATATTTTTCTTTATTTATTAAATGTATATTCTCGTAGCACGATTTAATTAAATTATCTATTTCAATTTCGAATTTTTTTTTCTTACTCATTTTTGCTACCTTTCTTTCTACCTATTAATAGTTAATCCAACATAAATAGTACAGCATTTATATTATATTACCTATATTAATATGTAAATATGTAATTGGTACTATTTAAGTATACATCCAATCTCTACATATTAATATTAACATTAATAAAAATAAAAAGAATAGATATATATCTATTCTTTTTATATATTTACTATTAAAATTTTTATTTACAGCTAAAATATTCAGTACCAAATTTAGTTAAAATACTAAACCTTGTTACACCTCTCTGACTAGCTATTTTAGCTTTTTGTAGTTCTAAGTACTTTTTATTACTATATAGACTTTTTATTTTTTCTTTTATATATTCAGTAGGGTCTTTTAATTTCAAAATATCCTCAAGATTATTAGATATTCCTATAGCTATTATCTCAAAAGAAGATATCATAACGCCTCCTTTAAATCTATCTTTTTCAGCATAATATTTCTTAAACGCATCATCTCCTAAAGCATTTTGTAATAGTTCAAATGTTTTATCAAATACCTCTTTCTCTTTCTCATAATTTAAGTTATCTGTTATACAAAGCTCTCTCATTTTATCAGTTATTAGTTCCGTAAGTTCATCACTTGATGAGAATTCTGAACTTTTAATATTTCTATATACTAAAAATCTTAATACATATTCTAAATCATCCTGCTCCTTTATAGCATTATCACTCAAAGGCATACATCCTATAAAATCAGGATTATATGATAATTGCCTTAACCATGTATAAAAATTTCTATTAAGCATTATAGCCAAACAGTTTCTTATTTCCTGAGGACTTAGTCTACTTCCTCCTGTATTAAGCCTATCGAATATATCATATTTTGCTTTTGGATCACTCTCTGTATCTACTTTGATTATTCTTAATGTCGCATTTAAAAATGCATTTTTTAAATATTTATTTTGTTCAAATGAAAATTTATGTTAATAATATTTATTATCCCAAACTTTTCCTTCTAATTCTTTTAAAGTTTTTGTTTGCACAAGTACAGACGGTTTTAAAGTTCTATTTTCATCATCTTTTAAAATTCCTAAAAATTCAAAAATTGTTGATAATCTTTGAACTCCATCTATAATATCCCAATTTAAATCTTCATCTTCTGCAACAAAAATAGGAGGTATTGGTATTCCTAATAAAATAGATTCTATAAATCTAGATTTTTGCTTAGATGTCCATCTAAATACTCTTTGAAATTCTGGGTGTACATCTATAGATTCTCTATCAGCATACATTTCTTTCAATTGAGATACCATAATATCTGCATCTTTTATTTTAATTTTTCTTCTTTCTTCTCTTATCTTTTTTTCTAAATCACTAGTAGTATATACTTCTTTGGAATCGTCATTATATTCTTCTATATCGAACTTTATCTGAGTAAAATTAGAAACATTGTCTTCTTCCATATTACTTTTTAAGTCCTTTATCTCACTTAATTTATAATGTAGTTTTAATTTTTCATCTTCACTTAGATCTTTATATATTAATTCCTTATCAATCCCTAAATATTTACTCAGCTGTTCGCTTCTATTATCTGGTATTTTTCTTTTACCTTTTACCCAATCACTAACTGCTTGAGACGATATACCCAAGTAATTAGCTATATCTTTGTATTCTATATTTTTCATTTTTACAATGAATTCTAAACCTAACATATATTAACACCCCCTTTTAGACTTATTATTCAATCATTATATTTTTTTATGATTTATAATTAAAGTATATTCTAGACTTATTATTCAGTCAAGTTATTTTTCCCAGCCTTTATTTTAATTTTTCAAATAAAAAAACTACTAAGTCATAAACTTAGTAGTTCTTATCCTCGTTTTCGAGGGTTTGAATGGTGGAGATGAGGGGATACTCTAACATATATTTTTTTGTGATTTCAATCTTTTTATTTTTCTTTATCTTCTAGTATATTACTTACTTATAGCAATTGTATTTTTTATTTA
>NZ_JAGHFM010000375.1 GCF_017888745.1 Terrisporobacter sp.
ATGCAAAAGAAAATAACTACAGAAGCAGCTAATGGATATTGTTCTTATGGTAATCAAATAGGATTAACTACTGGTCAAGTCTCAGAAGTGTATGATGAAGATTTTGTAGCTAAAAGAATGGAAATAGGAGCTGTTATAGCTGCAGTACCAAAAGAAAATGTAGTAAGAGTAAGACCAGAAGATGGTGATATAATAGTTCTTCTTGGAGGAAAAACAGGAAGAGATGGATGCGGGGGAGCTACTGGATCATCAAAAGAACATAGTGAAGATTCTATAAAAACTTGTTCAGCAGAAGTTCAAAAAGGTGATGCTCCTAACGAAAGAAAAATCCAAAGATTCTTTAGAAACAAAGAAGTTGCTCAGATGATAAAAAGATGTAATGACTTTGGAGCAGGTGGAGTAAGTGTTGCTATAGGTGAAATAGCAGATAGTTTAGATATAAACTTGGATTTAGTTCCTAAAAAGTACAACGGATTAGATGGAACAGAGCTTGCAATATCTGAGTCTCAGGAACGTATGGCAGTTGCTATAGATCCATCAAATAAAGAAAGGTTTATCCAATTAGCTGGAGAAGAAAACTTAGAAGCAACTCATGTTGCTACAGTAACTAATACTGGATATTTAAGAATGACTTGGAATAATCAAACAATAGTTAATTTAAAAAGAGAATTCTTAGATACGAATGGGGTAAAACAAACAACTAATATATATGTAAATAAAGTTGATGAAGAAGATACATACTTCCAAAATGGCAATGTAGAATGTGAAGCTTCATCAATAAAAGAAAAATTTGAAAAAGCATTATCAGATTTAAATATATGTTCTCAAAAGGGATTAGTTGAAAAATTTGATAATAGTATAGGTGGGAATACAGTGTTAATGCCATTTGGTGGAAAATATCAAGCTACACCAGCTCAAGGTATGGTTGCTAAAATACCAGTACTAGGTGGAGAAACAACCACTTCAACTATAATGACATATGGATATAATCCTAAAATAGGAAAATGGAGTCCGTTCCATGGAGCTTTATATGCAGTAGTAGAATCAATTTGTAAATTGGTTGCTATAGGTGGTAACTATAAAACAACAAGACTTACTTTCCAAGAGTACTTCGAAAAACTAGGAAAAAATTCTGCTAAATGGGGTAAACCATTTGCAGCATTATTGGGAGCGTATTATGTTCAAAATAAATTAGAAATACCAGCAATAGGTGGAAAAGACAGTATGTCTGGTACTTTCAAAGATATAGATGTGCCACC
>NZ_JAGHFM010000099.1 GCF_017888745.1 Terrisporobacter sp.
CTTTTCTACATTAGTATATACTTTACCATTATGATCTATTTTTGCATTAACTTCAAATTCTCTAAATCCAATCCAAGTCTCTTGATCTTTGTTATTTCTTAAACGTATATATTGAGCTTCAATATTTTTATCTGAAAGATCTATTGTTATATCCTTCTCATTTTTACATTGCTTAATTTCTTTGTAATCAACACCATTTAAAGAGTATTCTAAGGTAGCATTTTTAAAGTAATCTCCTGAACTAGCATTTGGCCCTTGAAGGATTTTAATTTTGCCAAGAACTATTGGCTCACTTAATTTTACTCCTACATAATCTCCTGCTACAGTAGTATTTTGTGGATTTACTCGTTGTCTTACATTATAATGAACACCTGTATTTTCATCTCCATCTAGCATGTCAGATTCTTTTCCAGAATGAATACTCCATCCATCAGTTGTACGTATTACTTCACTTGTAAAAGTTGGGACTTCAGGTTGTGGAGTAGTTAATATTTTAAATTCTCTCATAGCAGGCCATTTTCTACCAGAATCTGTTTGTGTACATATGTATCTTACACCAACAACATTTTCTATTTCCACATTTGTAATTTTAACCTTTTCAGCATATGGACCATATATTTTATTATTAATATCTTTCCAATCCTGTCCATCAGTTGTATATTGTACTTTAGCATGTCCAAAAGTATCATCTTTTTTACTTGTATTTCCATTTAATATATCTACACCATAAATTGTAGTTGGTCTACTTAAATTTACTTGATAATATTGATCCACTTGCTCATATGCACTATTCCATATATAAGTATCATTTTTACCATCTATAATATTTTCAATTTTTCCTTGATGTATCCCTGAAATATTTGTTTCTGCAGTTAATTTTAATTTTTCTTCTCCACCATTAACTAATGAATTTATTTCATCAGAAATTGCATCCCTAACAGATTGTACAAATGGAATTAAACGTTTAGAACCTGGTTGAGCTTTTTTAGTGCCATCTATTGTTACTCTGTCATGTTTTTTACTATTTTCATATGATGTATTTCCTTCAGCAAAATTTTGTACAGCTGAATCATTATCATTCTTCTCTAAATCTATTGCTGATTGAACAAACTGCTTAATAGATGTTGCTAAATCTTTTAATGAATTTGCAAATGGAGTAATTTGTTCAACCATTCTTTTATTTTTACTAGTTTTTATGAATTCATCACAGGCCTGGATTATTATGTCCATTTCATTTACTATTTTAGTACCCGATTCAGTAATATTTTCTCCACCATTTAACTTATTAGAGAATTCCTCTAATAAAGGTTTTATATCTTCTGACTCTTCTAATACTAGTCCATGTCCATTTGGCGCTGGATCTGATGTATGCTTTGCTATTGTATGTAAAGCTTCTGGCGCTTCACTATCTATATATTTAAAAGAGTCTTCCCAACTTTTATTATCATCGAATCCTTTAACATTCCAAGCATAATCTGCTATTGCAAAAAGAGCCACCTTTGATGGTTCTGCATCTTGCATAGGATTCGTAACTACACCAGCTAAATCTTCAACATTTATATCTGTATGTAATAAACTTCCTTTACCCATCATTAACCTTTGCATGTTTATATCATTAACTGGCCAGTTTAACCAGAATAGCGGGCTTCTTCTAGTTTTACCTTCTTCTACTCTATTTGTTTTAAAGTTAGTTAAAGTTTCTTGACTAACTGGTGCACATACTGATTGACCTGTCCAGAAAATTTGGACATTATCTGGAAATGCTGCATCATATGTGTTTAATTCTGAATAGTCACCTTGCCAACTTGCATTATATCCAGCTGGACAGAATACCCAGTCATAAACATCTCCTTTTTCTTTGCCCCATTCAGATAGTCTATTCATCATATCAGTAACAATCTTTTTATCAAGATTACCAACATCATCACCAAGAACACCAAATTGACGAACACCAATTGAGTATAATTGTTCAAACTTAGCTATTAACTTTTCCATTTCTCCTTCGAAATCGTTTGCATTAAATTTACCCATAAATGGATGTGCTGTCCAAACAAATCTTGTTTTTGTATCTTTACCTACTTTTACCATTTTAGCTATTTCAGCTAATTCATCTTCAGGATATAATTCTCTCCATTTACTAGTATGATACGGATCATCTTTTGGCGCAAATATATAAGATGTCATCTTAAATTCTCCACCAAATTTCATTAAAGACATACGATCTTCATTTGTCCAAGGTAAACCATAATATCCTTCTATAAATCCACGTATTGATGTATCTGCATAATCTTCAATTTGAAGATTTTTTATTGTAGATCCATCCATTTGGTTAAATATATGTTTTAAAGTTGTTATTCCATAAAATGCAGCATCTGTATTTTTCCCTAAGATTACTATTTCCCCATTTTTTGCTGCCATATAGTATGAGTCAATCTTTTTAAATAAACTTGAATCTATTTCATATTTATCTTGTATATATTTATCTGCATATTCACCTGATGAATATGTCCCAACTAATATATTAGTTTTTCCATTTACTACTTTATTTGACTCTTTAATATTCTTATTTTTTGATTGTAGAACTTCAGTCATACGATTTTTAGTAGCTTCATCAATTTTACTATCGTATACTACATTCACATCTTTACGTATAACAAATTCCCCATTCAAATAATTCAGTTCATGCGGATTAGGATAAATTTCATATCCTGAATTATTGCTTTTTTTCACATCTACTTTAGACTTAGACATTGCACTAACTACAGATGGCTGAATCATAGTGAAAATTAATACAGTGGCTAGCATAGTACTTAGAAATTTTTTCCCTTTAATTTTCATCATATACCTCCCCTTAATAAATTAAATTTTTGAATTGCGATTTTAAGTGACATGTAAACGCTTCACTATAATGATAGATTTTATTTGTATAAATTTTATTTTTTGCACAAAAAAAGCTTTCCTAACAAAAATTGTAGGAAAGCTAATGCCCAATCGGTAACACGCCCCGTTAAAATCTAAATTCAATTATAATATTTGTACATCGTACAAGTAAATTTTATACCATTTTTTTACATTTGTAAATGTTTTCCCGGCATTTCTTTAATATTTTTACCATTTTTTTACAATGAGTGTTTGAATTTTTATAATTTAACATAATACTTCTTTAAACAATCTAAGACCATTTTTGTAAAATACCTTTTCTATTTCTTCTTCACTAAATCCATTTTTCTTCATCTCTTCAGCTATAAGTTGCATATTTGAAGAATCTTTAAATTCTAATCCACAATCTATTCCATCAAAATCAGTACCTACCCCAACAACATCTATTCCACCTATGTTAGAAATATACTTCATATGATCTATTATATCTTTTATCATACTTGTATCTTTGTATGTTAAGTTATCTTTTAAGAAAGTAGAATAAAAGTTGATTCCTATTAGTCCTCCACGTTCTCCAATCTTTTTAATCATATCATCAGTTAAATTTCTTCCATGAGAACAAATACTTCTAGCATTAGAATGGCTAGCTATAAAAGGCTTTTTAGTATTATTATATACATCATAAATTCCATCATCTGATAAATGAGATATATCTATAATCATTCCTAAGTCTTCCATTTCTTTTATAAATTCAAAACCTTTTTCTTTTAGACCTTTTCTCTCATTTCTTACTTCATCATAATAGTGACCATTTGGATATGATAATTCATTTTCATAATTCCATGTTAAAGTCATCATTCTTACACCCAATCTATAAAAGTTTCTAAGTAATGCTAAATCTCCCTTACATACTCCTCCTTCTTCTATAGATAGTAATGCATAAATTTTATTATTTTTTTTATTTCTAATAATATCTTCATAATTATAAACTATTGATATATCATCTTTATATTTTTCTAATTCTTTATATAATAAGTCAATGTGATTTAAGCAATTTTGTAGTGGATTTTTATCATATTTCAAATTTATATAAGATGCAAATACTTGCAACATGTAATCACTTTTTTTCATTTTGTCTATATCTAGATGAAGATTATTTTGTTTTAAGTTTATGTCTTCACCATTATTTCTATAATCATATATTTTTGATATGGTATCACAGTGAAAATCTATTATTCTCATATTCTCCTCCTAATTTTTAAATAAAAATATTCTTTTACAAAAGGTGTAATATTTATAAGTTCAAATGCTCTTTATAAATATCATATGTTATATCTTGCATTAATCGTTCATACTCTGGTACATTTACCTCATTTCCACAGAAACAAATTATAAATGGATCTTTAGTATAAACTATACCAACATCATGAGTAATCCCCTTATCTTCACCAGTCTTATGTGCTATTTCTATCTTAGGTATTTGACTGTGAATATAAAAAGGAATTTTACCATTCAATCTTTGATTTTTTAATATACTAATCATTTCCTCACTTGATTTTCTATCTATTAACGCACCATTATACATCTTTTCAAGAATATAAGCCATGTCTTTAGCACTTGTATAATTTTCAAGACCTAATGCCGATTTCTTACTATCAAACATTTTACGATTTAGTATTGTATTTTTTAGCCCTAATGATTTAATTCTCTTATTTATGTTATCAATTCCTAGTTCATCTATTAAAATATTTGTTGCATAATTATCACTTAAAATAATCATTAGAGTATATAAATCTTTTAAAGTTACTTTTAAATTATCATCCATATAATTTAAAGCTCCACAAGAAGGAACTTTTTCTTCCTTCATTGTAATAAATATATCATTTTTCTTTATTATTCCTCTATTCATTTGTTCAAATACTTCTATTAAAATAGGCATCTTAATTAAACTTGCAGACATTAACTTTTCTTCAGAATTATATTCTATAACTTCATCTGTTCTTAAATTTTTATAATAAAATCCTACTTTACCTTTTATATTAGATAATCTTTCTATTATTATTTTCTTCATCCCAAATCCCCTCAGTTCTTTATACACTCTAATCATATATTATAAATGCACTAAATTACAAATATATCACATCATTTTATTATAAAATCAAAATATATTCTATAAAAATAAAAAAGAAGTAATAAAATTTAATAGCCCTTATTACTTCTTTTTTATTTATATTAATTTAATCACTATGGTCTAATTACATTTGTAGCATTTGCTAATTCTTCAACTATAGTATACATATTAGTAACTTTTCCAACTTGAAGTTTATCTGATAATTCATAGAAATTTAAACAAGTTCCACAACTTAACACTTCTACCCCATTATCTTCTAATACTTTTAAATCATCTATAGAATCTGATCCTTCTGAAGATAATTTAACACCACTGTTATATAATAAAACAGATTTTGGGTACTTATCTAATTGAGTTAAAGCATAAATAAATCCTTTTATAAGGACTTTTCCTAATTCTTTATCTCCTTCCCCCATCTTATCACTACTTAAAACTACTACTGTTTTGTCCTCTTTTTCTAATGTACATACAGCTTCTTCCACCTGTGTTTCTTTAGAAGATACTTCTCCACATTTTATTTTAACCACAAAGTGTTTTTCATTTATAGTTTCAGTTACAGTTGATAAATCCTTTTGAGTAGCCAGTTTAATTACATTTTGTACTGCTATTTCATTATCTACACTTACTTCTACTATGGCTGACTCTGTTAAAGCATCTAATGCCTTTTTTGTCTTAACAACTGGTATAGGACAATTGTCTCCTATAGCATTTACTTTTACTATGTTCATTTTTCTTCCTCCCTATGTAGCCTAAAATTACTTATAACCTATAATAGCTGCTCCTAGTGCACCAACTATCTGTGCATCTTCTGCTATAAATATCTTTTTATTTAAATTATTTTCTAATATTTTTACTAATTCTTTACTTTGAGCTAATCCCCCTGTAAATGCAAGTTCTCCTTCTAGCCTTCCTTTATTTAATATGGATACTCCTTTATTAGCAATAGATTTCAAAATGCCCGCTGCTATATTTTCCTTTGGAATATCTTGAGCTAAAAGACTTACAATTTCAGATTCAGCAAATACAGTACACATGCTAGATATATTCTCTGGTGTTGCCCCCTCTGCCAAGTCATCAATATTCTCAATATCACTACCAAGCTTATGAGAAGTAACTTCTAAAAATTTACCTGTACCTGCAGCACATTTGTCATTCATAATAAAATTAACTACATTTCCATTCTCATCTATATTTATAACCTTGCTATCTTGTCCACCTATATCTAAAATAGTTCTTATGTTTTTATTTAGAAAGAATATACCTTTTGTATGACAAGTTATCTCTGTAACCTTTTTGTCTACAAAATCCATACTAATCCTTCCATACCCAGTACCAATTACCTTTTTTATTTTGTCTTTATCAATCCCATCTATAAGCATATCATAGGCTTGTCTTGATGTAGTCTTTGGGCTCCATCCCGTTGGTATAGTTACTTTTTTTACTATTTTTTCTCCATCAAATAATACTGCCTTTGTAGCCACAGATCCTGAGTCTACACCTATACTATACATTTTTCCCCCTAATAACTTTGATACTATATTTTGATTCTCAGTGCATTATAATTCCAGAAATATATAATATTTAAACTTTACTTTGATAACTATCTTATAATGCCTACAGTTATTATATAATATTTGTATATATCTATTATAATATTATTTTATATATTATCATATAGTAACCTTTTGTTCTTCTATCATCTCTATAAATGCTTCAAATCTTGTTCTTAATTGCTCTGTATCTGATTGAGAATAGTCAGTTTCAATAGCCATATAGTGAATATGTTTATCATTAACTACAAACTCTTTTATTCTATTCCCTTCCACATTAAATGGATGACATGATTGAAGAGCAACATCAATTACTCCATCAATGTTAAATTCGTCTATTAATTTATCTAATAAAGATATTCTGTTATCATTATTCATCATACAAGCACAGCCTATATTTAAATATTTTTTAGCTAATGCATCATAAACATCTGGGTTACTCTCATCAACTAACTCTCTATTATTTCTTATTGATGAACATAATTCATAAGCAACTATAGATCCTCCACTTTCTTCTATAGTATTTATTATTTTATCTGTACATCCTCCTATTGGAGAACCAGTTATTAATATTCTTGGTGCATCTTTCTTAACAGGACATTCTCCTTTTTCATATCTATCTCTAGTATCATCTATAACTTTTCTTAAACTTTTCTTTAATTCATCTCTATCAAATTTAAACTGAGCTTGATATGAAACTTGATATAATTCCATGCCTGTCAATGCTGAAGGTTGTAATTTCCCTAAATCATAATATTCATTTAATAATTTTCTTTCTTCATTTTTATCTATTATAGCTTTTTTTATATCTTCTTCAGTTATAGTCACTTCTAATTCTTTTTCTAGTACTTCTTTTAATAAAATAATTTCATCTTTCCAAAGATTAAACTCATGCTTTCCATTAGCTCTATTTGGTAATTGCATTATGTGTGTAGGTTTTACTTTTCCTAATTCTTCATACATTTTTTTCTTTCCGTCACATGTAGTTTCCCCAATTAGTAAATCAGAAAAATAAAAATATGGACATGTATCAGTTATAGCATGACCGTAGCTTGATTTTATTAAAGGACATAAATTTCTTGGCAATACTTTTTCTGCTTCTGGAATAGCCTCTTCACTTACCCCACAAACACCCACAGGCACAGCCTTAGCTGCTATAGGCAGTTCTGAAGGTGTAAAGCAACAAAACGTTCCCACCATTTTTTTCCCACTATCTTTAACCTCTTTAGCCGCTAAAAATCCATCTTTTCGAGCCTGCGCAAAATTATCAAATTGTTTTGGTAAATTACTCATCTGTATCCCCCTACATAATAATTTTATTTAAACATTTTTATAGTATCAAATATTATAAAAAAAAACTATATTTATTAAAATTCTTTATGAGAGGTTTTAACTTATAGATTTTATTTATATAAAAAAAGAGATAGACTTTTATTTTATCAGAGCCTATCTCTTTTTTATTAAATAAAAAAGATTACGTGGCTACGTGCTACTCTCCCAGGGGGCTTCCCCCCAAGTACCATCGCCGCTCAAGAGCTTAACTTCTGTGTTCGGAATGGGAACAGGTGTATCCTCTTTGCTATAATAACC
>NZ_JAGHFM010000100.1 GCF_017888745.1 Terrisporobacter sp.
AATTTTTAACACTATAAAAGCTTCAGAGATAGGAATAAAAAATTTTCAAATTGTGAGTAGATCTAATGATATTTGGGAATTAGTTTTTTTAATAGAGTATGACAAAAGAATAATATTAGAGGAGCTTACAAATGAACTAAAAAATATAAATTATGTTGTAAATATGGAATGTTTAAGATAGTCTTTTAGTGTGATTTGTTATTAAATTTTGGAAATAATAAAATATATAACAATTAAAAATTTTACTAGATAAATTTATTGATTAAGGAGTGAATAGTATGGAGAGAAACCAAATTGAAAATAAGTATAAATGGTCTATTGATGAAATGTATCCAGATTCACAGGCTATTGAAAAAGACATACAAAAGTTAAAAGAATTAATTGAAGAGTGTAAAAAGTTCAAGGGCATTTTAGCTGATAATGAAGGCAACTTGTATAAAGCTTTAAACTTATCAGAAGAAGCTTCTAGAATATTACAGAACCTATATGTTTATACTCATATGAAGAGTCATGAAGATACTAGAATAAATAAAAATCAAGCTGATGCTACGAAAACAGATATGCTATCTACAGAGCTTTCTATGGCAACATCTTATATAGTACCAGAAATCATATCTATAGATAGTAATAAATTAGAAACATATTTACAAAACGAAAAATTATCTCATTATAAAAAATATATAGATGATATATTGAGATTGAAACCACATACTTTAAATGAAAGAGAAGAAGAGCTATTAGCGGCAGTTTCCGATTTATCCGGTGTACCAGAGAATGTTTATGATATGCTATCATTTGCTGACTTGCAATTTCCAGAAATAGAAGATGAAGAAGGGAAAAAAGTAAGAGTAACTCATTCAAACTTTAGTTTATTCTTAAAAAGTAAGAATCAAAGAGTAAGAAAAGATGCTTTTGAAGCTTTATATTCTATATACAATCAATATAAGAATACTTTTGCATCAACACTTTATGGCGGCATAAAAGGTGAAATATTCTATGCAAAAATAAGAAAATATGAATCAGCATTACAAGCTTCTCTATTCCAAGATGATGTAAGTGTGGAAGTGTATGATAATTTAATTGAAGCAGTTCACGAAAACTTACATACATTAAATGAGTATAGTGAACTTAAGAAGAAATTCTTAGGATTAGATAAAATAAATATGTATGACTTATATGTACCCCTGACTGATAACTTTGATATGGAAATACCATATGAAAAAGCTCAAGAAATAATTTTAGAAGCATTAAAACCTTTAGGAGAAGAATATTTAGAAAATGTTAAAAAAGCATTTGATGAGGGTTGGATAGATGTTTATGGAAATGAAGGTAAACAAGGTGGAGCTTATTCATGGGGTAGCTATGATTCTAAGTCATATATATTAATGAGTTATAAGGATGATTTAAATTCATTATTTACTTTAATACATGAAATGGGTCATTCAATGCATAGTTATTACTCAAAAAATAATCAACCTTATTTATATTCAGGATATAAAATATTTGTTGCAGAAGTTGCATCAACTTTAAATGAGTTGTTATTAATAAATTATTTATTAGAAAATGCTAAATCAAAAGAAGAAAGAGTTTATTTATTAAACTATTATTTAGAACAATTTAGAACCACAGTATATAGACAAACAATGTTTGCTGAGTTTGAAAAAATATGCCATAGTAAAGTAGAAAATGGGGAACCATTAACGGCAGAAGACTTTACAAATATTTACTACGACTTAAATAAATTATACTATGGAGAATCTTGCAAGGTGAACGAAGAAATAGGATTAGAATGGGCTAGAATTCCTCATTTCTATAGTAATTTCTATGTTTATAAATATGCTACAGGATTCTCTGCTGCAAGTGCTTTAAGCAAACAAATACTTGAAGAAGGAGAAGGCGCAGTTGAGAGATATAAAGAGTTCTTAAAGAGCGGAGGTTCAGAATTCCCATTAGATCAACTAAGAAAAGCTGGTGTTGATATGGAGAAAAAAGAATCCGTTGATAAAGCTCTACATGTATTTAAAGATTTAGTAGAGAAATTAGAAAAAGAATTATAGAATAGCCTTCTAAAAGGAGTTATTCAAGACATAAAGTTTTGAAATAACTCCTTTTATATTGTGAAGTTAAAATATATAATGGTTATAATAAATCATTAAAGAGATGGGGAATAAACATGAAGAATATGTTGATTAAATCATTACCATTTATTATAGGAGGAATAATAGGTATTGTTTTAGTAATTAATGGAGTTAGTTTAGAATATTTTGAAGATATGGTTGTCCCTATATTATTATTTATACCAGTATCAATTTCACAACTGATAATTTTTGTAATAGCACACGAATTAAGTCATGGTTTTATTGCAGAAAAAAATGGTTTGAGATTTACAGTATTATATTTAGGTCCATTTACTTTTAAAAGAGAAAATAGAAAATTCAAAAGGATGAAAGGAATTTCTAAACAATCTGTATTTATTGGTAGAGCTCAGATTGATAATATGGAGATTATAAATAAATATGATATTGAAAACAGTAGAGAATCATGGATAAAAGCAATACAAGCGGGACCTTTAAGTGATTTAATTTTATTTATTATATTCATAATAATAGCTATAATATTTAAGTCAAAATTATTGTTTTTTTCAACAATAATAGTATGTTTACTTATGTGCATACCAAGTTATGTTATGGGAGATGGTAAACATATAAAGGCTTTAAAGGATGATAAAATATTTACAGATGTAATTTTATATACATATAGCATATCAGGAAATACTTACGTTTCAGATGAATCAAAGTTATTTCTTATGGACAGAATCATAGAAGATTTAAATGAAAATGATGTTACT